>JAIRUL010000045.1 GCA_031254445.1 Chitinispirillales bacterium | reverse complement strand
CATACAATAGCCCCCCCCCCCATTAGTTTGCGCTCAATGCCGCTATGCCATAGCCTCGGCGCTATGTGCGGAAATACGGTGAATTGCCGCGTTTGTGCGGCCTTGCCGCGCTCAGCCCTACATATCGCTCCGAGCCGACCGCAGGTACTTGTTTAGTCGCCCCACCACGTCGTCCATGTTCAGCGGCTTGCCTACATGGACGTTCATACCGGCCGCCATACATTTATCCACGTCCTCTTTGAACACGTTTGCCGTCATTGCTATGATGGGAATAGACTTCGCCAGCGGTGTGTCCATCGACCTTATGCGCCGCGTAGCCTCTAACCCGTCCATCTCCGGCATCTGCACGTCCATGAAGATCAGGTCGTATTTTTCGGGCGACTCTAAGAACTTGGCGACCGCTTGTATGCCGTTCTCCGCGCTGTCAATGTCTAAGCCGGTCGGTTCAAGCAGGCTCTTCACTATCTCGCAGTTTATCTCCACGTCTTCCGCTAGAAGTATGCGGTGCCCGGCGAAGATACCCGTTATGTCGCTTACCGCGCCTTCGGATTGCTGTACTCTGTGCAGCCCGAGCGACTCGTTTATGGCGTCTACGATGCTTGATGGGAAGAGGGGCTTGGAGAGAAACTTGTCGACGCCGGCCTCCTTGGCCTTGAGTTCGACGAGGGTTAGTTCGGCGGCGGAGATTAGGATTACGACGGCGTTTTCGGTGTCGGGTATTTTTTTGCGAATCTCGGCGGTAAGCTCAATGCCGTCCATCTCCGGCATCTTCCAATCTATGAAGTAGATGTTGTACGACCCGTACCGGTCTACCATCCCGAGGGCTTCGACGCCGCTTAAAGCCGTGTCGCATCGCATCACGCCGAAGTCTTTGGTTACCCCCGTAAAGTAGTCGAGCACGTCTTGGTCGTCGTCTACGGTGAGGATGCGCAGGTTGCTCATGTTTACGCCCTCGCCTAGAGTCTTCGCTTTGTCTGCGGTTACCAGGCTGTATTTTAGGAACACCGTAAAGTGGAACGTGGCGCCGCTGCCCGCGACGGACGTTACCCCGATGTCGCCGTTCATCATCTCTACGATGCTTTTGGAGATGGCAAGCCCAAGCCCCGTCCCGCCGTACTTGCGGGCGGTATGGCTGTCGGCCTGCTGGAACGACCGGAAGAGCTTCTTCTGCTGCTCCGCCTTTATGCCTATCCCCGTGTCGGAGACCTCGACCCGCACGATGCAGCCGTTGTCTAAGCGCTTTTCAAGGTTCGTCCGCAGGCTCACGGCGCCGCCCTCCGGCGTAAACTTCACCGCGTTGCTAAGCAAGTTTGTAATGACTTGCGATATGCGCTGGTCGTCGCCGACGAGCATCGCCGGTATCGCGCGGTCGTAGTAGACCTTGAATGTCTGCTTCTTCTCGTCTACGCGGAAGCTCATGACGTTCACGACGTTTTGCAGCATCTTCTCAAAGCTGAAATCGGCGTAGGAGAGTTCGAACTTGTTGGCCTCTATCTTCGACATGTCTAAAATGTCGTTTATGACCCCGAGGAGGTGTTTTGAGGCGTCTTGGATTTTCGATAGGCAGTAGTCTTTGCGCTCCGCGTCTTGAGCCGATTTCCCGATGGAGACCATGCCTATTATGGCGTTCATGGGCGTGCGTATCTCGTGGCTCATGTTGGCCAAAAACTGCGACTTGACCTTGCTCGCGTTCTCGGCGCGCTCCTTGGCCTCCTCCGCCTTTATCGTCATGAACGTGAGCTCTTCCGTGCGCTCCTCCACGCGCCTCTCGACCTCGCTTAAGCTGCCTTTCAGCGCGTCTGTCATCTTCGTTAGGGTGCGCTGCAATATGGCGATTTCGTTTTGGTCGTTCTCCGAAACTGTGCCGAAAGCGACGCTGTAGTCGCCGCCCGATATCTTGAGCGCGTCTTCGGTCAATTTCCGCATCGGCGTCACTAACTTGTTTACATTGAAGAAAATCACTAAACTGACAATGACAAGGAACGCGGCGTTTACCCCCACGATTATCCAAACGATCCTATTGGCCTCGGCGTAGAGCACATCGGCTTTCGTCCCCATAAAGAGAAATAGCGGCTCCGCCCTTATGTTGTCGGCGACGTCTAAAGAGATGGGGTGGATGGAGACAAAGGCGGTATTGCTCTCTATGAACGGCCCCGCGATCTCGCGCCAAAAAATCTCGCCGTTCCGCAGCGTCTCGACCATCTCGTCAAATAGGTTGTACTTCTGGTGTTTATCCATAAAGGGGTAATAATTTAGTTTGGTGCCGGTGATGTCGCGCTTTATGGCCTCCTTGCCCGGCGCGTAAAGGATTGTAAAGTCGCTGCCCAAAAGGAGCGCGCGGTTCTCTTTCTCTGCCTCAAATTTGTAGATTAGGTCTACCATGCTCTTGTACACAATGTTTACGCCGCAAACGCCGGCGGTTTCGCCGTTAGGCCCTATGATGGGCGCGCTGACAATGGCGGTGTAAATGGTCTCGCCGCCAATGTCCAAGGGATCGAGCCCCAAGACGCCGATGTAGAATTCCCCTGTGGTAAGCGGCTTTTTGTACCATGGCTCATCGGCTGGGTTTTTTAGAAACCTGGCGTTAGCCATCCCCGCAATGACCCCGCCGTGGTTCATCCACGCGGCGGAGTACGCTTGTTTGCCGGGCGACGCTTTGTCCGCGGCTATTGCCCACGAACAATGGGCGCCGGGGTTTACCTCAAGCAGCATCTTGAGGATGCGGTCGGCCTCCTCCCTAGACCTTTGCGAGTCGAGGTCGAGGCCGCCCAAGGCGCTTCGCGCGTACTTCACCTGAACGACCGAGCTTTTGAGCGCGTCCCGAATAGCGTTGGCTACCTGCTCCGTATAGCTAAGCACCATGCCCTTGGCGGATTTGGTGCCGTTGTCGTACAAAAAATTTGCGAAGAACAGCGTCTCGGCGCAAAAAAATACGGCAATGACGGAAAGTGTCGACGCCATCGCCGTGAAGAGGGTAGAGCGCTTTTGCGGCTTGTGCTTCCTCTCCGGCGGCATCAGGGCTCACGCGCTCCGGAAAACGGCATACCCTCCAGTTCGACCTGTGTTTGGAGGTGGTGGCTGAGCGCCTTGTTCTCCTCGGGTTCGTCTAAAAGCGCTTTTTTCTGCTGCTCGAAGAAGCGTTGGCGCGCCTCGCTGCGCAGATGGTTCTGCTTCACGTCGCACACCTGCTCCCACAC
>JAIRUL010000179.1 GCA_031254445.1 Chitinispirillales bacterium | reverse complement strand
TTAGCCGCCACACGTTATGAAGCCGTAGGCTTCGTCTGAAAAAGATTTTAAAGGCTTAAAGACTTTGACTTTGTTTAGCCGCCACACGTTATGAAGCCGTAGGCTTCGTCTGAAAAAGAATTTGATTTTAATGATTTTGATTTTAAAAGATAAAAAGATAAAAAGATAAAAAGACTAAAAGATTAAAAATTAATAATAGCCCGTATCTTGTCAACTTCCCCCTGATTCAACTTCCTTACCGTTGCTTTAGAGTCTATTATTTGCCTAGACCCATTTTCATCTGTTATTGAATGCCTGCCGACTATTGTGTTGTTGCGGATTTGGAATTTGTAGACGCTTTGCGGGTTTTCCGCGTCTCGTAAAATTATCGTGTCGCTAATGGTTTTTTCTATTATTGCGGCGCGCATTATGGGATAGCCGCGCCATGCGCCGGCTATTCTTATACGTTTGTCGCTCGCGGAGATGTAGAGGCCGGTGTTGTTGAAGCCGCGTTCGTCTTTGTCGTTGTATTTTAGGGTCAGGCCGGTTATTTGATAATAGCCGTCTAATAGCCCCGCGGCGGATAGGGCGGCGCATAAGAGGAGGGCGGCGGCGGCGATTTTTATTGTTCTCGTCATGTCAACTCGCTGTTTGTTGATTGTATGTATATATCAATGCCTACCGAAATTAACATTGCTGCAAAAGCCGCGCGGTGCTGCGCCGAACGTCGTTGCCTCAATCTAAGCGCTGTATGGCAACGAGCGCCGCCGCGGCGGCGATTGCCAACGCTATAGATAGCGCCGCCAATTTTCCGAATAAGCCGCGGCGCTTTCTTGCGTCGTTTAGCTCCTCGATGTAGTCCATCGCGTACTTCGACTGCTTGGAGGCCGAGCTTGCGGAGGAGAGCCCGAGCAGCAGCACCGAGTCTATGTGCGCCGCGGGGCTTTGGCTGTCGGCCCAGCCCCCGCCGGAAAAATCGTTAGCGCCGGCGCCGATGTTCAGGGTTGACGCGTCGATGCAGACCGTTTCGAGCATATTCTCCACCGCCTCGAACGAGGCGGCCTCGGATTGCGGCGACACGTGCGGAGCGGCGAAAGCCGGCAGCGGCGCATTTTGCGCGGACGCTTCCAGCGCGGCTTTCAGCGTCGGCGGCGCTTTCGGCTTCGACCGCCTGCGCGCCTCGCCTATAGCCACCCAATCGCCGTCTACCAGCACGTTCCCGTTGGAGATCTGCTCTATGACGCGCTTTTCGTAGATGCGCTGCTCGGCCATGTATACCCACCGGCCGTCCTCGCTCATGACGAAGCCGTCTTCGATCCGCTGCGTTATGGTTTTCAGGGCGTCCATATAAATGCAATCCTTAAGATTAACGTCAAAAGCGGGGCGCGGAATATCGCGCCCCTACAACCCGGCGCATTGCGTTGTTATTATCAACAAACGCATCCCCGCCCAAGATTTGCCAACCCTAACTCACCGCTGCTTTTGTTGCTGCGGCTTCTTATCCGGCGCGTCCGGCACGAGCTCGCTTACCGGCTTTGACTTCTCTTTTTCGCCCGGGTTTAGGCTGAAGAAGACGTCGTATTCGGCGCGGGCTTTATCTATTTTTCCGGCTTTGCGGTAGATTTGCGCCGACAGTTCGTATGGCGTTATGTCGGTTTGGGAGACGAGCTTCATCTCGTCTAAGAGCGCCAGCGCGTCGTCGTCGTTGCCGTTTAGGATGTTGCCTAACGCCCTAACCGAGAGCGACGCCTGCTTCTGCGAGGCGGCGAGCTTCTCTTGCAGCGTGTACCACCCGGCCCCTAAGCCTGCGGCGACTAACATGCAGAGCGTAAACGAGACGGCGGCGAGCTGGCGCCCCTTGCCTTTCGCGCCGGCTATCGAGGCCGCGACGTCGTTGGACTTTATCTTCTGGATCTGGATGACCGCGTAGCCGCACTCGTTCGACTCCGGAAAGTCTTTGATGAGCGCCTCGTAGTACTTGAGCGCCTCAGGGATGCTATTTTCGGCATATTGCAGCCTGTAGGCGGTTTCGTAGAGTTCGAGCGGTGAATTTTCCATAATGCGTTGCTTACTCCCTGTTTTAGAATCAATATCCCTTTTTGAAATTTTTCATGAGCGACTTGACCTGCTTGTCGCTCATGGTTTTTTGCGTTTTTTCCGCGGGGATGTATTTGTCGCAAATCATCTTTTCGTCGCCCCCGAAAGAGACGACCCCGCTCGTCCCGCCGCTCCTGCGCGCCGAAAACTCGCGGCAGGTCTGCCTCATCTTGCAGTTGAAGCAGGAGCTGTCCTTTTGCTCGCGGAGGTAGGAGTACCCCTTCTTCTCCATAGCCTCGTCCCGCCGCTTGAGCTCCTCGGCCTGCGCGAGGGAGCGGTTTTTTGCGACAAATCGTTCGTGGTCGTCGGCGAAGCCCATATTGCCATCCCCTTGTTTTCCCAAAGAAAGGCCGCGCGTTTATTGCGGAACGCCGCAGGCTCTTGTAAATATATAATACGCGCGGGGGGCGGGGGTATTGTTTTTATATTTTGAGGCCATAAAGAGGTTTCGGCGCTATCTTTTGACTTTAATTTCAAATCGGCATGGCAAAATATTATATTAGCGTATTGGATATCTAGGCCCATAAATAGATAATTCTAAGAGGAGAGCGCGCCCTATGGCCGACGAAAACGAGGATTTGGAGGTACAAAAGCAGCTGTTTATGGTACTGAAAGTTATTTTGAAAGACGGCAACCTCGCCAACGAGTACGTCCGCCGCTTCGGGTACACCATAAACGTGAAGAACCTCAAGGATTTCAAGGAGCTCAAGAGCGGCGCGCGCCCCGCGCCCGGCGCCGCCCCGGCGGCGGCAGCCGGCGGGGCGACCTCCGTTTTGGCGGCGCGGGCGGCCGCGATCGCCGCCGCCAACAAGGCCAACGCCGAGGCCGCCAAGGCCGCGATGGCGAGCAAAATAGCCGCGCAGTCCAAGGGCCCCAGCAAGGCGGTGGAAGTGCCGGCCGAGGATCAAGACCCCGTATTCGCCACAACCGTAAACTGCCCTATCTGCGGGTACAACGGCATCGTGGGCTACGAGCTGCGCGGCAAGAGCCAGCAGGTGGTGCAGACCCCGCTCTTAGTGCCCGTCTACACCGGCGCGAGCGGCTACAAGACCGTCGACTACTCGCGCTTGTCGGTGATAGTCTGCCCCAAATGCCTCTTCGCCTCGCCCGACCGGAAGAACTTCACCTACCCGGCCTTTACTGGAAACCGCGAGGAGCCGTCGTCGCTGCCCGTGGGCGTGATACTTAGCCTCAAAGACAAGACCGAAGAGCGCCAGAAGGCGCTGCCGGCGGCGCTCAACGACATCGCCTATTTCAAGCGGGAGCGGTCGGCGCAGGTCGCCATAGAGAGCTACAGGCTCGCGACGGTGCGCGCGGAGTCCGAGGCGGAGCTGACGCAGCCCTACGCATATTTTAAGATGGGTTCCTACGCCCTAAAGATCGCCTACATAATGCAGTGCGAGGGGCAGGACGACACGGCGGTGCTCAAAGAGGCCATCGCGCACTTCGAGAAGTCGTACCTGCAGTCGGAATGCACCTCCGACGAGCTGGAAATGCAGGTCGTCTATCTCATGGTGGTTTTAAGCATCCGCCTCGGCGATTTCAATAAAGGCAATTCGTACCTGACCGCGTTCGGCAAACTCCTAAACGAGCGCATCGAGGCGATGAAGAAGAACCCGTCGCTAAACACAAAGTGGATAGAAAAGTGGCAGGACAAGGCGAGGTATATGTGGGAGGAGCGGGAAAATCCGGATTTGTTTAAACTAAAGTAGGGGTTGACGTTGACGTTGATGTTGACGTTGACGTTGACGTTTGTGTTGACGTTGACGTTGACGTTAAAAAATCAAAATCTTTTAAATCTTTTAAGTCTTTTAAATCTTTAAAATCTTTTAAATCTTTAAAATCTTTTAAATCTTTAAAATCTT
>JAIRUL010000149.1 GCA_031254445.1 Chitinispirillales bacterium | reverse complement strand
GTTTGCGGATGTCGGCCAGTTTTTCCACGCTTTGGTGCTGAACTCGTAGAACTGCTCCGGCAGGTAGCAGAGCGGGAGCGCGGGCTGGTCGAGCATGAATATCTTGTTCAGCTCGCGGTAAGCGGCGGCCAATGCGGCCTCGTCTTCGGTAGTCGGTATCGCGCGCAGCAGCTCGTCCACCCTCTTGTTGTACTCCTTCGAATTGGGGTCGTTGTAGCGCCCTTGGTTCTCGTGCATATTGTTGTCGCCGCCGACGGGCTTCCAGTTGCGCGAAGACATGACGGACTCGAAGCGGTTCCACGGCAGCGACGGGGTGACGGAGGCGGCGGGCTTGTGCATGATCAGGTCGAAGTTGCCGGAGGGGAGCGCGGGCCAGTAGAGGTTTCCGTCAACGGGGCCTTCGCGGACGTCCATGCCGGCGGCGCGCAGCCCCTTCTCCGCTATCTTAACCATGGCCTCCCAGTCGGACCATCCCGACGGAACCGTGATGGAGAGCGTGGGCAGTTTGTTGCCCGCCTTGTCGAGCATATGGTCGAGCGTGCCGTCGGGCTTGAGCACCGACTTGTACCCGGCGTCGGCTAAAATCTTTTTCGCCATTTCGGGATCGTAGGCTACGCCGAATTCTTTCGCGTCGTCGGCGTTGAAGTATTTGCCCTCTAGGCCATGATCCATTATGAGCCCGGGCCGCACGTCGGGGGCGTACCCGTTGACCGCGAGTTCGTTGATGTCGGCGTAGTTAATGGCGGCGGCCATGGCGCGGCGGAAGTTTTTGTCGTTCAGCGGCGCCTTGGTGGTATTTACGACGATCATCGGTATCGCCCCCGGGACAAAGTACGGCGCCTCGTCGTACCACGTGCCCACCCCGTCTTTCTGCTTCAGCCAGATGCGCGGCATAAAGGTCTGGGAGGCATCGAGCTTGCCCTGCTGCAAGCCAATCGCGAAGTGGTCATTATTCTTATATATAGGGTGGATGATGTACTCCGGCGCGGGGGGCTTGCCGCCGTAGAGGGCCTCGGTGCCCCAGTAGTCGGCGCGGCGCTTGATTACGATGCGCTCGTTGGAGTAGTTCTCGATGTTGTAGGGGCCGGAGACGACCGGGTCTTTGTCTATCGTCAGCTTCTGGACGGCGCTTAGGTCGTTGCCGTTGTCGGCTAAGAGCTTCTCAAATACGTGGGCCGGGACGATGCGGATCGCCTGCAGGTGGTCTAAGATGACGAGCGGGTTGTTGCGCGTCGCCTTGTTGACCATGAACGACAGGCGCTCGCCGCCCTCGCCGGAGGCCTCCACCTTAATCTCGGAGACGAAGTCTACCGCGTAAGCGGTGGCCGCGCCCTTGAAGCGGCGCCCTAACTCAAAGACGAATTTGACGTCGGCGGAGGTGACGGGCTGCCCGTCGCTCCACTTGGCCTTGGGGTTGATGTCGACGACGATTTTGTCGTTGTCGCGCGAAACAAGGGTGCCGAGAAGCGGTTCGAATTGGCCGTCTAACGAATTGTAGGAGATAAGCGGTTCGTACATGAGGTTGAATTTGTCGTTTACGGGCCAAGCCGCCTGCCAGCTCTCGGCAAGGGGGTTGAACGTGCCGGGGTTGCCCCACTGCGAACCGGCGAGGTAGAGCGTTTTGCTGCGCGCAAAACCGGACTCCGCAGAACCCGCGCCCCCATCCTTGCCGCCCCCGCAGGACATAAGACCCAAAAACGCAACACCGACAACCAGCCGCTTAAGAACCGATATCCTCTTCATGCCGACCCTCTTCCGATAAAAGGTTAATGTTTTTTTGTTACATTTTCCATAATTAGGCAATCTAAACTATATATTGGCGCACCCCTCTTAGCCCGCCCCACGCGCCGGCGCCGGATACCCAACGCCAAATACTATGCTATTTTTGGCGTAAAACGCCCTATTTGCCGCGCCTTTTCGCCTTTTTAGCGCCGCCGCGCCCATTATTTTGCGGCAGGGCATATTAACTACACCGATATTTTATGAATATACGTATTTGTAACGCCAAAGGCAATTTTTTTTTTTTTTTTTTGCAAATGGATGAAAATTGCCTTTGGGGGAGCCGCTATTGTATATTGTAATAACCACGTTCATAATAATCATTTACCGTAAAAAAAGAGGTATCGCATGGCCTGGCCAATCAAAAAAATCGTCACCGCGTCCGCCTTTGCCGTCTCTCTGTCCGCCGCCTCCGCGCTTGCCGCCGATTCCGACATCCGCGTCAATTCGGTCGGCTTTTTGCCGGGCTACCCCAAAATAGCGTCGATAAACGTCTATGCCGGCGGAATATCGGCTTTGGGCCCGTTTTCCGTAAAAGACGCCTCGTCGGGCGAAATTGTTTTCAGCGGGTCGGCCGATAGGCGCGTCGCCAACAGCGACACGCGGGACACCGTCCTCATCGCCGACTTTTCGGGGCTTGACGCCCCCGGCGCCTACTACTTGGAAGCGCCGGGCGTCGGGAAGTCGCCCAATTTTATAATTGGGGACAACGTTTTCGTCGAACCTTATAAAGCGGCGATGCTAGGGATGTACCTTTGGCGCTGCGGCACGGCGGTCGACGCCACATACAACGGGGAACGCTACCAGCACGCCGCCTGCCACATAAACGACGGCAACCTGCAATATATCGGCGGCGGCGGGACGCGCGACGCGACCGGCGGCTGGCACGACGCGGGCGACTACAACAAATATGTGGTAAACAGCGGCGTTTCCGTCGGGCTCATGCTCAAGGCTTGGGAGCACTTCGGCAAAACGCTCGACACAATCGACCTCATAGCGGTAAATAAAGACGGGAATATTCCGAAATACCTCTCCGAAGTCAAATATAATTTGGACTGGGTGGCGAAGATGCAGTACGACGACGGGAAAGTTTCGCACAAACTCTCCGCGACGGGATTCTGCGGCATGAACGTGATGCCGGAAAATGAACTGTCGACAAGATACTTCGTGCCCTACGGCACGCCGGCCACGGCCAGCTTCGTGGCTATGCTCGCCCAGGCGTCCCGCATTTACAAGCCCTACGACCCGGTTTTCGCCGATTCGTGCCTCGCTAAAGCGAAGCGCAGCTACACATTCCTCAAGCAGAGCGCGCACGTCGACCCCGACCAGACCGGGTTTTCCACCGGCGGCTACGGCGTGACGAACGACGCCGGCATACGGCGCTGGGCGGCCATAGAGCTGTGGGAGACCACCGGCGACGCCGAATATCTGAGCGATTTCCACGGCACCGCCAGGGCCGCCGACCTCGGGAATAAAATCGAGTGGGCCAACGTCAACGGTTTGGCGCTGCTGTCCTACCTAACATCCGAAAAAACGGGGAAGAGGCAGAGCTTGGCCGACTCCTTAACGGCCCGCTTAATCAGCAACGCCAACGCCTTGGAGGCAGCAACCATAACGCACGGCTACGGCCGCGTCTTCGGCGCGACCAACTACTACTGGGGCGCGCACGGGGCGCTCACCGCGACCGCTTACGTGCTGCACACCGCTTATTCGCTGACGGGCGACGAGAAGTACCGGAAAGCCGGCCATGAGATTTTGAGCCACATCTTCGGCAGAAACTATTACGGCCGCTCTTTCGTGACGGGCGTCGGCCACAATCCGCCTCAAAACCCCCACGACCGCCGATCCAGCGCAAGCGGCAAGCCGTGGCCAGGGTACCTAATCGGCGGACCGGGGCACGACAAGTCAAACGACAATGACCTCCGCGCCTACGCATGCGCCTCCGGCACCCCGGCGGCGGCTTGCTGGAAAGACGACGCGGGCGACTACGCCACAAACGAAATCGCGATAAACTGGAACGCCTCGATGATCTACGCGCTTTCCGGCTTCGTCTACAGCGACGGCGGATCGTCCGGGATATTACGGGGCAAAAAAGCGGCGGCGGCGACAACGCCAAAATTCAAAACCTCGAAATTAGTGCGGCTTAAAAACGGCAGGGCGATGTCGGACATTCCGGTAGGCGCGAAGATATACGGCTTGGACGGGAAGCTAATCGCGCAGAGAAAAGCGGGCGCCGCAGCGCCGGTTATTCGCAAAAACGGGGTGTTTTTGATGAGGGTAGAATAATCCCCAACAGGCATTATGCAGGGGCGGGGCTTGCCCCCGCCCTGACCGCGCAGGCATTGGCATACCGCGGAGGGCGACCGCAAAGGGCCGCCATCGCATCGCAATAATAATTATTATCAATAATAATCATTATTAATGATCGAATATTATTAACATCACCTTTTGCCAAGGAGATTTACCGATAATGCTCCTACTCAAAAAGACCGCCGCCGCCCTCGTTTTCACCGGCGCGCTGGCAACCGTTTCGGCTCAGTCCGTCGACCAACGCATCCGGCTGAACACAGTCGGCTTTCTTCCCGGCTTCCCCAAGCAAGCCTCGGTAGCCGCCGAATTTACCACTTTCATGCTGCGCGACATAGACGACGGCGGACGCCGCGTGTACAGCGGCGCCGCGGCGGAACCGATGTACAACCCCGACACCAGAGATACGCTTTGGATTGCCGACTTCTCCGATTTTACCACGCCCGGGCGCTATTACATTTATATTCCCGATGTAGGCAACTCCCCCGCTTTCACCATCGCCGAAAGCGTTTTCACGGAGCCGTACCGCGCGGTAATGCTCGGCTTCTACCTATGGCGCTGCGGCGCGGCGGTCAACGCCAGCCACAACGGCAGAACCTATTCGCACGCCGTATGCCACGCCGGCGACGGCGGGCTGCAATACTATGAGCCAGGCGCAAGCGGCAAAAAGGACGGCACGGGCGGATGGCACGACGCTGGCGACTATAACAAATACACGGTAAACAGCGGCGCGGCGGTGGCGTTTACGCTCAAGGCGTGGGAGAATTTTTGGTTTGTTCTCAAGGATACGCCGCTGATATCCGTTTCAGATGCCGGCGCGCTCCCGGCGTTCCTTGCGGAGGTCAAGCATAATTTAGATTGGGTGGCAAAGATGCAGTTTCCCGACGGCAGGGTCTCGCACAAGCTCTCCACCCTCGATTTCGGCGGCAACGTAATGCCGAACAACGAGGGCACGGAGCGCTACTTCGCCCCGTGGAGCACAGCGGCCACAGGCAGCTTTGCGGGGCAGATGGCCATAGCGGCGCGGCTAT
>JAIRUL010000138.1 GCA_031254445.1 Chitinispirillales bacterium | reverse complement strand
AATAATCAGCCTTGCTCATAGTATGGTATTAACGGATACCGAAAATCAAGGCTTTTTTTAATTATTTTTTTGAGGTTATTATCGCGATTTTTTCCTGCAATTCCAACGCCCTATCCTCCGTCATCCCCCAATCAAACACCGATGAACTGGCATGAACCAGTTGCGCCAAGTCGCAATTTCCCGCCCGCTCGCCGATGCCGCCCACCGTCACGTCGGCGTAGAGGCAGCCCGCTTTGGCGGACTCTATTGTATTAGCTACCGCCATGCCGAGATCGTTGTGGGCGTGGATGCCGAGCTCCGCCTTGCCGTCAAGCTTTTCGATGATGCCTCTCAACACCGTCCTACAAAGCGTCGGCGACGCCACGCCCACGGTGTCGGCGAGGCGAATCCGCTTCACCCCGAAATCAAGCAGTATTTTGGCGACCGTCACCATAAATTCCATCTCGGAACGGAACGCATCTTCGAACCCCACCGAAAGGGGTATGCCGCATCTGTCAATCATATCTAAACAAGTATGCAGTTGCCCTATCACCCACTCTTTGTCCTTGCGTAATTTTTGGTAGATATGGAGGCGCGAAACCGGTACGCTGACGTGAACTATGTCGGGGCGCACATCAATCGCGTGCTCTATGTCGGACGGAGTAAGCCTCGACCACGTTGATATTACCGCGTTCTTTCGATTCTCGATAATCTTTGCGACAGCCTCTTTTTCTTGCCTTGACACCGCTGGGACGCCGGCCTCGATTTGATGCACGCCGCAAGAATCCAAAACTTCCGCGATTTTCAATTTTTGCTCTACGGAAAAGCAAACACCCGCAGCCTGCTCGCCATCCCGCAATGTGCTGTCCAAAAGATACCTGCGCTGTTTCATGGCCTCCGCTACCTTCCGCGCCCCATAGGGGCGCATGTTCTCAAACAGTGCCCCCCCGCATCTTTATGTGGGGGGGGCATTGAGCGCAAAAAACGCGCTCTCAATAAACACGGTGACAGGGGGGCTAATTTATCGGGGCGTTACGGGGCAAAGCCCCGTCCACAAAAGATTTAAAAGATGTTAATTTTAAGGCCTTCGGCCTACGGCCTCAGGCTTCCCGTCCCCAAGAGATTTAAAAGACTTTGACTTTACGATTTCGGCAAACTCCAGCATTGAGACCGCGCCATTTTTTATTGACGCCGCCGCCTTGACCCGTTCGAGGATGCGCGGAATGCACCCCTCTGCGCATTGCATATTCAATTCGGAGAGCTTTGCCCTAATAGACGCCGTCCCGCTCTGCTTCCCAAGCACGATCTCCCGCTTTTGCCCCACAGCCTCGGGCGGGTACGGCTCATAGCACTCCGGCTGTTTGAGGATCCCGTCCACGTGGACGCCGGACTCCACATTGAATATCTTTTCTCCGATAACGGGCTTATCGCTCCGCATATTTTCTCCGGTGATTTTGCAAAATAGCCTCGCCATCTCCGGAAAAAATTCATACGTTTTATCCGCCTTGCGCAAACCGTTCATCCGCAGAATCATAATAAGCTCCTCCGTGGACGCATTGCCGCCGATGCCGCCAAAGGAGCTTGCGACATTGTTCCCCGCTCCGCTTATCACCCACTCCGCCGCAAGCGCGGTCGCGCAGCGATAGCCGTTCGATGGGCAGAATTCAATATCATCAATGCCGTCGCCGCCGCTAGCAGCATCACCGCCATTAAATGATTTTTTGGCCCAAATAAACGTTTGCAGATAATCGCCGCACAATGCGTCACCCAACCCCCGCAGGCGCGCTTTATTTCCGGGCAATATGTAGGAATGAAAATCCGGGAGCGGAGACAATAACTCTCGCATCCGCTCCGAAAGTTCGATCGCGTCGACTTCCGTCGCGATTAGAAAATCCAGAAACCGTAAAAGGTCGGCCTTGTCGTGCGGCAAATGGTCAATACAAGAGAGCGTTATGTCCGTAATACGAACCATTTGCTATATCTTGTATTCCGCCACCGGCGTCCCGCCCTCTAGGTGCTTCTCGCAGATCTCTTCGACCTTGTCCTCGTCCAAATTGCCGTACCATACCCCCTCGGGGTAAACTACGGCGACGGGGCCCTTGTCGCAGATGCCGAAACAGCCGGTGTTCGTCACCATGCAGTCTGAGGTGATGTCGCGATCCTCGATCTCCTGCATGAACTTCTGCACGATGCCGACGGCCTTCTTGTTGAGGCAAGCGCCCATCTGGGTGCCGTTGATGCGGGAGCTCCCGCAGACGAAAACGTGGTACTTAGGCGATACCATAAACACCTCCCTTTTTTTTCGCCGCCTCTACGACGGCAGTTTCTACCCTTTCGTAAGTTATGATAACATCAATGCCTTTCTCCTTTAACCGCTTCTCCGGCGCAGGGCCTATTCTAAGCGCCAGCACCGCAACGCAGTCGGAAACGGCTTGAATGACCGATTCCCACCTATCCTCTTTGCTATCGCATTGGGGGCCGTTGCAATACTTGCTCACCTTGCGGGTCTCTATAAACTGTGCGGCCGCTTCGTCGCCTTCGTAAATATAAAATTCGTCGGCGTGGCCGAAGTGCATGTCTACAACAGCGCCGGTTTTGGTGGCGACGGCAAAGCGCTTAGCCTTTGCGGATTGCGGCTTTCCGGCGGCGCATTCCCTAAGGTCAATCGAAATATCTTCGTCGAGCGTCCCAGCCGCGTCGGAGCGGCACTGGCGGCAGTGCGTCATCTGCCTAATGTTTACGCCGCACTCTTCGCGGAGGGCCATTATCTCCCTATTTGTCATGCGCTCCAAATCTTCAAACGCCGTCCCCTTCACCGGAAGGTGCGGCATGATATTCGCCATAAACGCGCCCAAGCCCGCCGCCGCTTTCGTCACCTCGTAAATATGGTGGTCGTTTACGCCCTTAAGCGTTACGCAATTCACCTTGCAGACAATTCCGGCATCGGATAGCATTTTAATTCCGGCAAGCTGGTTGGCCAAAAGGATAGCGGCCCCCTCAAGCCCCGTATACGTCCTGCCCATGTAGTGGATATGCTTGCAGATTTTCGCGCCGATGGCGGGGTCGACCGCGTTCATCGTTACCGTGACGTGGCTGACGCCCAGCTCATGCAGCTCCGAGACATACTGCGGGAGCAGAAGCCCGTTCGTGGCGATGCAAAAAGTAACAAACGGGTCATATTCGCGGATAAGGCGCAAAGTCTCGCGGAGCTTGTCAAAGTTCGCCAGCGCGTCCCCGGGCCCCGCTACGCCAACGACCGTAAGGTTCGGCATGGACTCTTTCAATTTGATATAACGCGCAAACGCCTCGGCTGGAGCGAGTATTTTGGACGTAACCCCAGGGCGGCTCTCGTTCATGCAATCAAAATTGCGCAGGCAGTAGTTGCACTGAATATTGCACTCCGGCGCGACCGGCAAGTGGACGCGGGCGTTCTTGCAGGCGCGCTCGCCGAAACACGGGTGGGCGGCGGTTTTATCGTCAATATTATTGCTTGCAAGGCTACCCGTTTGACGCTGATAAAATTTGCCGTGCAAATCGGCGCGGAACGTCGTCTCCGTCTTTTCAAGCATCGCGTTCGCAGCTTGATCCAGTATATTCAGCGACCCGTCAAACCCGAGTATGCGCGTCCGCTGCCCGCCGACAAAATCGTGTATGGGGAACGCGCAGCGTATGAGCGGGATATTGTGCTTGTGCGAGATGCGCCGCCCGTCGGAACTGCCGATGAGCAAATTAGCGCCGAGCTCGACGCACGCCTTCTCGATCTCCGCGAAGTCGCTGTCGTCAAGTATCTTCGTATTATCCGCGAAATGAAACTCAGCCGCCGCCGCCATCTCCCCCGCAAGCGCATCGCGCAATTTTAAGGAAACCGAACCCGTCGCCGCTAGAAGCGGAAAGATGCCGTTTTCGCAGCACAGCCGCACCATCGCGGCTGCGAAATCCGGATCGCCGAACACTGCGGCCCGCGCCTGCGCGCTATATTTGTGGGAATCCACCATCGCGTCGACGTAGCGCCCGCGCGCCTTTTTTATATTGCCCGTAACGACCCCGCCCGCCTCCGTTAAAACTTTTATTAGCGCATCCATGCCGCGCACCCCCACGGGCAGCGGCAATTTGACATAGCCCACGCCATGAGCCGATTTCAAATATTCTGCCGGAGAATTCGCCTCATCGGTAAATTCGGAAAATTCTATAGTAAGCTTCGCGCCCGCCATCGCCGCAATCTCCGATATTGGCGTCCCCTCCGTCTTTAGCCTATTGTAATGCTTCTCCGTCGCCCCGTCCAAATTGTCGGAAAGATCCGGCAGCATTATATAGTCAACCCCCATCTCAGCCAAAAAACCTTTGAGCCAGCGCGTATCCGCTGGGCTTATCATCGGCGTAATGATATTGACTTTGCCGTTTTGCGCGTTGTTCGGTTCCGTCTGCTCCAAAACCCCGCGAATGGCCGCGAACCACCCCTCGTTCTGCGTCCCGCCGTAGCCGGGCGACGCGACATTGATTATCTTTACATCTAGCCCCGGGTTCTGTTCGTAAAACCTTTTCACGATAGCGCCCACGTCCTCGCCGATCGTCTCCGCAAGGCAGGTGGTGCACACCCCGATCACCTCCGGCCTATAGAGGTCTATCATGTTCCGCAACCCTTTTAGCAAATTCGCCTCGCCGCCAAACACCGTCCCCTCTTCGGTTAGCGACGACGATGCGATGTCTATAGGCTCGTTGTAGTGCGTAGACATGTGCCGCCGGATGTAGGTCGCGCAGCCCTGCGAACCGTGGAGAATGGGCATACAGCCCTTTATGCCCCAAAGCGCGCTAATCGCGCCCATGGGCATGCACATCTTGCAAGGGTTTACATTTAAATTGACTAAATTACCGCTCATGCTACGTCCTTTTTTGCTTATTTTTTATTGGTTCCACTGCTCCTGCATCGTCCCTTTGATTATGCCGTGACGCAAAAAAGGGGGATATTTATGGGGCATAAGGAAAAACGGGCACATTTTAGACCGCTTTAACAAACCGTCCTCGTCCCACCCGTCGCCGCATATCACATCGTTGCAATCTCTCACCCACGTTTCAAAATCGCCGACAGGCTCCCCGTTCTCGATGCGGCGCATCGTCATTACATCTAAGAACCCGGTGGTGACGATGCTATACTCGAAAACAAAATTCCCTAAGCTCCTAAACCCGTCCACAGTTGCGTTTCTTAGAACTAAACGGTTGCCGTTTGCGCCGTGCGTGGTATACCAAGCGGGAGCGTCGCACCTACCGTTGTCCAAATGCGTGTATACTACGGAATCCCCCGTTTCGGCGTTTCTTTCGATATATTCAAAAACCTCGGCACTGTGGCTGTCTCTAAGCCAAAATTTAAGAGATTTATTGCCGGCGCTATTTACCCATAACACCCCGTCTTGTAAAGATAAGTCTTTGTAGAAAACCGGCATCATCGGCACAGCGTTTTTAAGTTCAGCCTTGCGTTTGGAAGCGTCTACTCTCTTATAGGCTGACCAATCGTCGTCTTTAATAACAATGGTGTCGCCGGAAGTTAAAATCCAATCAACCAATTTTGTTCTCAACTCATTAGACGATACCTTAACCAAGAGCCTGGCGGTCACACCCTCGCAATCATCTAAACATGACGCGTTTTTACTATAATACTTCATGCACAAGGTATCCCCTTTTAGATGCCAAGGGTCGCCGTTGAATAGTTGCCATTCCGTCCAATAGCAATACTCATACCAAAGGGTTCCTCCGAAGTTATTTCCGTCAGGCGCAAGCGTCATATAAATAAAAGCATCGTCGTAGTTAAAAGGAGTCCAATCCCCAATCAACGACGCCTCGGTGACTTCGAGCCACGCCGGATTATTGTTGCAGGTCGAGGTCATAACCACCCCCGCTACTGCAATAGCGGCGAATAACGATATTGGCAAAGTTTTACGCATGGTAATCCTTTTCGTTAAATACCCATATAGAATAATGGTTTTATTGCTCGCCATCGCTTCTACCTCCAATCTTTGTCCATTGAGAGTAGTAATCGTTTTCACCATGAATCCTCAATTTTCTGTACCTTAAGCTCACCGCCACCTAATACCGCAAACATGGCCGTCCAAAATACGGATACGGCGGCGGGTCTAAAGGCTTGACCTTATAGTGGTCATACATCCACGCATACAACAATCGCCTTTTTATCTCCGTACCAAACCCGCGCCGTAAGCGGAAGAGAATCTATCGCTACCCGCCCATTGAAAAGAGAGGCGCGTTCCTTTTCGGTACATTTCAGACGCGCCGCTACGATTGCTTTTTCATCAAAAGAAGCCCATTTCCAGTTTTTCATATAGAAAAGTATTTTTTCACGGTGCGGCATGAGAACACCGGACGATGTTTCGTTGAGCAATATGGTAAGCGCACCGTTTCGCCTACTAATAGATGTGACTTCATCGGATATAGTTGTGTCACAAAACACCGCTACGAAAAATGCAACACAGAGAGAGTCATTCATATATACACTGCCAATATTTGATGGAAATTCCCTAAATTCATGCATTATTATTGCCGACAAGCTACTGACCTGCGAATCTATTAGTATATAACGATTATTTTTTTTCATATCTAGCAACCACCGGTAGCTGTGGCCACGACCCTCCAATTTATTTCGAAAAGAGCGGTCATTAATCATATTTACAAAATAATTAATATTTTCCTTGACATAAAGGTTGACATTGGCATATAACGGGCAAACCAATAATAACAGACACAAAAGCGCTCTGGCATAAACGCGCCCATAGCCTTTGGAATATTCATTAATACATAAATATATATAGTTCATTTACAATCTCCTTAATACCATTAACAGTCATCTATTTATCGCCTCCTCTTCTTTGGTTCGAAACATCTAGCCGTTTTCGGCAACCCCTATATTATCATCACTATATACCATCTTTATATAAAAAACTATAGGGTTTTACAATGATTGGATACGTATATGCCTGCCGCTCATGCCGCGTCCCCTTTTACGTATTTCCAGACGGGGCTGTTGATGGAATTGTGTATTTCTCTTACAAAATTTTCTATCCCCTCGAAGCCTGCCAGCGGATGCTTGCGCTCGTGGTTGTGGTCGCAAAACGCCATGCCGAGTTTGTAGGCTAAGGGGCGCTCTTTTACTCCGCCTACTAGGATATCCGCCTTCTTTTCCGTCATGAATTTTTCAAGCTCGGCGGGGTTGGCGTCGTCTAGCACCACCGTGCCGCTGTTCACAAGCGAGTTTATCACCTCGTACTCGTCCTTCTTCCCGGTCTGCGTGCCGACCACGACCGCCTCCATCCCCAGCTCGTTGAACTGGCGAATTAGCGAAATCGCCTTGAAGCCGCCCCCCACGAAGATGGCCGCGCGCTTCCCCTCCAAATGCGGTTTGTATTTTGCAATGACGGGCATTATTTGCGCCGTGCGCTCCGCCGCGAACTTCCGCGCGCGCTCCGAGATTTCCGGCTTGCCAAGCGCGTCCGCCACGCGGAGCAACGAATTTGTAGTGTCTTCAATGCCATAAAAACTCACCCTAACGCTCGGCATCCCGAACTCCGCCTCCATCCGCTCCGCGAGGTACGCCGACGACCCCGCGCACTGCACTAGGTTAAGCGAGGCGGAGGGGGCAAGGATTAGCTTTTTGTACGACGAGTCTCCGGTGATGGTTGACACGACCGGAATACCTATCTGCTCGAGGTAGCCTTTGATGATCCACATCTCCCCGGCAAGGTTGAAATCGCCGAGAATGTTCACGCCGAAGCGCTTCGATTGGTTCGCATGGGGGAGAACTAAGGCCATAATCGCGTCGCAAGCCATTCTGTAGCCTAGCGATTTAGTCCCAGAGAATCCGGGAGCTTTTACGGGGATAACGCGGATGCCGTGCTTCGCCTCAGCCGCGCGGCAGACCGCGTCCACGTCGTCGCCGATTACGCCGACTATGCAGGTCGCGAAGACGAATATCAGTTTCGGGGCGGGTTTGGCGCTTTCCACAAGCTCGTCGATCGCGGCGGCCAATTTTTTCGCGCCGCCGAAGACAACATCCGCTTCGCGCAAATCTGTGGAAAAACTGTTGCGGAAAGTATCGGCGCCGGAGGTGAGGCTGCCGCGGATGTCCCACGTGTAGCTCGCGCAGCCGATGGGGCCGTGGACAATGTGGTAGGCGTCGGTGATCGGGTTAAGCACAACGCGCGCGCCGCAGTAGACGCACGCCCGCTGGCTTACCGCGCCGGAGACGCTTTCGCGCTCGCAGCTTATCCCTCCGCCTGTTTCGCGCCTATCGGAGATAGACGCCTTGCGCTCTTCAAGAACGCTCTTCGTCACAGCACAAGCTCAAAGTCTTCGTCGGCGACGTCGCGGTCGAACCTATCTAGGAGCGCGTTGACAATCTTCTCCACTAGGTAGGCGCCGCCGTTGTAGCCGACGATGGGCTGCAGCGGCCCGCCGTACCGGTCTATCACCGGAAACCCGGCGCGAATAAAGGGGATGTCTTCGGCCCTTGCTATTTGCTTGCCGTAGGTCGAGCCGATCATGAGGTCGGCCTTCTCGTTCTTTATCCACTGGTGAAGCTCAAAGAGGTCGGCGTTCGCCTTGACCGTGCAACCGGTAACATCGTACTGCGAAAAGAGCGCCTCAACCTTGCGCGTAAACTCCTCTTTCGGCGTCCCCGTGATGACGTACCTAGGGATCATCCCCATCTCAAGCGCCAGCGACGTAAGGCCGATGACCACGTCGGGGTCGCCGAAGATGGCAACCTTTTTGCCGCAGGTGTACTGAGCGGAGTCTAGGAGCAAATCGACAAGCCGCCCGCGCTCCGCCTCCAACTCAGCCGGAATCTCAAACTTGGAGGCGTTCCTTAACGCCATCACGTACTGGTCGGTGTAGGCGACGCCTACCGGCATGGGAAGCAGGGTAAACGGCACCTTCCACTTTTTCTCCATTAGCTCTGCGGGCTCGATGTTCGTGATCTCGCCCAGCGCAATAAGCCCTTTGCTGTCGCCGAGGCTGCGGATCTCGTCTATCGCGGTGCCGCCCTCGGGATACATCTCGTACTTGCCGGTCATGGGCGCGTCAAGCACACCGCTTTGATCGGGGAAGAAGACCGCGCGGGTGTTCATAAGCTTCGCAAGGCGCTTGATTTCCCGAATATCGCCCGGATTCACCCA
>JAIRUL010000282.1 GCA_031254445.1 Chitinispirillales bacterium | reverse complement strand
GACTTTGACTTTGTGTGGCGGCTCTGCGCCACACGTTATGAAGCCGTAGGCTTCGTCTGAAAAAGATTTAAAGATTTTGACTTTTATAGGCTTCGTCTGAAAAAGATTTAAAAGATTTTTAGGCTTCGGCTTCGTCTGAAAAAGATTTAAAAGATTTTGATTTTAAACCTAAAATCCGCAGTAGGTATTTATGGATGGTTTCCTGTGAAAACATCGTCACCGCTATAGACCTCCTCGATCCAAAATAGGTTTATCATGCGCACTAAAACCGTTTATTTTCCCTACAATTACATGACCGCCTTTAAGGCAGCTTCGCAGGCTAATATCTATATATAAAGATAATATATTGCAACGGCTGCGTCAAGTCTTTTACTATAATCTCCGCTCGCCGGTCTGTCAAGTAGGAATTCGCATTTAAAAAAGATAATTTTTTCAATACAGACTATGCAAAACGGTATTATATTATCCATGACAATAATTGCCTTTTGGGCAATCATACCCATCATGTAAAGTATGTGACTCAATGTTACAGAAAGGCTGTAGGCGGTGTCCACATCGACCATTATGGTAATAGGCGGAGCGGGTTTGCTTGGCGTTCTTGCCGTTTGCGTTTTGTTTCTCGTTTTGACATACAACAGCCTCGCGCGGCTGAGGCAGAACCGCGAGGGCGCGTTCGCCAATGTCGATGTCCAGCTCGTGCACCGCTACGACGTTATCCCGCAGCTTGTGGACGCGGCTAAGGCGTATATAGATCGCGGGGACCAGGCTATAGAGGGCGTCGTGGCGGCGCGGGACGCGGCGTTCGCGGCGTTTTCCATCGACGACAAGATACGCGCCGACAAGCGGGTCTCGGCGGCGCTATCGGGGTTTAAGTCCGCGTGCGACTCAAACCCGGCGCTCAAGGCTAGCGGGAAGTTCAGCACGCTCATGCGTGAGATAGCGGACACCGAGAACAAGCTCGCGGCGGCGCGGCGCTTTTTTAACGCGGCCACGAAGGAGTACAACACGGCCTGCGACCTCTTCCCGAACATACTCTTCGCGGGGATGCTCGGGCATTGCAAGGGCGCGTGGTTCGATATGGCGGACGTAGGCGTCGACCGCGACGCGGCGAACCGCAGGCCGCGGGTGGGGGCGATGGCGGTTTTTCTCGCGGCGTTGTGTTGCTTCTCTACGGCGAACGCCGATGGGTTGGGTTTTGGGCTACGCCGGGACAGCGCTGGCTATCCGTCCAGCTTCAGCGAGGCAATCGAAAATCTTATCAACAATTTATCTACGAGTCCGGATATTGTGCCGATGTGTATATTAGCCATTGTGTATGTATGTATGCGCGCGATAGAGATATTTAATCAACACCGCGGCAATCCCGCTTTCCTATGGCCTATAATATATGTATCGGCTGCGCTGTTCCTCTCCGTTGCGATGCAGGTTAGATGCGCGCTTAGGCGGCCAAACGATTGCGATATTAGGGTTCCATACGTTGGCATGGAGGCGCAGCAGCGCAAGAACAGGATATCCACTGCGGCGATGTTCCTGCTTTACCCGCTTTTCGCCATCGCCATCTCCGTGTTCCTTGCGTTTCTTATAGGCAGTATCTTATGGAGCGCGGCGTTTTTGGCTGTTTTCGTCGCGTGGTATGTATTCTCGTATTGCGGCTATAGGAAGTCTATCGACAAGATGACGCAAGCGCGCCCAATAAGCCGCGACGAATGCCCGCGCATATACAACCTGCTGGAGAACCTCTGCATATCCTGCGGGATGGCGAAGATGCCGCGTCTATGCGTTATAGAGACGGGCGCGTTAAACGCATTCGCCAGCGGGATCAGGGAGGACGACTACGCTATCACCCTTACGACCGGCATCATCAAAAAATTGAGCGACAACGAGCTTGAGGGGGTGATAGCCCACGAGCTGTCGCACATCCGCAACGGCGACGTGAAGCTATGCACGCTCTCCATGGTCTTCAACGGAATCTATAGGGCGTTGCCTATAATCGTATGGTACGCCACGCTGCGCCCCATCCTATCCGGGAACGGCATTCTAGCGCTCGGATGCATAGGCATAGGCAAAGGCAAGGGCAAGGGCGGCGGGGCAACTCTTGTGGGCGTCCTTGCTGTTGCCGCCGCCGCGTGGATCGTTCTATCCATAATAAACGCCGTCACAACGCTAATGCACTTCGCCATATCGCGCAAACACGAATACATCGCCGACGCGGCCGCCGCGCAGCTCACAGGAAAGCCGTGGGCCATAGCGGACGCGCTTAAAAAGATATCGAGGAACGACTACATTGACGGAGTGGTAAACGAAGATATTGCGGAGATGTTCATATCGAACCCGTGCACGGAAAAGAGCGCGGAAGAAAAAGAGAACGGTAAAAAAAAGAAGAACAAGAAGCCACAGAAAGACGGTAACAGCGGTAAAATCGGTAAAACCGGTAAAGACGGTAAAATCGGTAAAGACGGTGAAGACGGTAAAAACGGATTCTGGAATCGCTTATTCGCAGCCGACAGCTTGACGTCTACGCACCCTGATATCCGTGTGAGGATTAAGGTATTGGAGCAGTTTGAGATGGGAGAGGGGGAGGGGGTGGAAGCCTGAGGCCTGAGGCCGAAGGCTTTAAAGGCGTTGACTTTGACGTTGACGTTAAAGTAAGAAAATTTAAAAAATTAAAAAATAAACAACCGCACAAAAGCAAACAAAAAGGCGAAACGTCATGAACAAAGGCATTATTCAAGTAATAAAATACGAAGGCTCCGGCGACGACCTCGTATGGAAGTCTCCTATCGAAGACTTCAACATCGGCTCGCAGCTCGTCGTCCACCAGTCGCAGGAGGCCATTTTTTTTAAAAACGGCCAGGCCCTCGACCTCTTCGGCCCCGGCCGCCACACGCTTACTACGATGAACATTCCGCTCATCGGGAGGTTGGTCAACTTGGTTGCGGGCGGGCAAAGCCCGTTTCACTGCCAGGTCTACTTTATAAACAAGGTTGAGCAGATGGCCGTCAAGTGGGGAACCGACAGCAAAGTCGAGTACATGGAACCCGCTTACAAATTCCCGCTCAAAATAGGCGCCTCCGGCGAGATGTCGGTGCGGGTGGAGGACGCGAAGAAGCTGATTGTGAAGATTGTGGGCAAGGAGGCCGCGTTCAACCGCGAGGCGCTCTCTGCGGCGTTCCGCGCGTTCCTTATGGCGCATGTGAAGCCGCACCTCTCGAAGACGATGCAAGAGGGAGGGTTCGGCATATTCGAGGCGGACTCGCGCTTGGGCGATTTGTCGGCCGCGCTGCGCGAAATGCTCGCCCCCGACTTTGCCGGCTACGGGCTTGCCTTGGAACGCTTCTTCGTAACGGCAATCGCCAAGCCCGACGGCGACGCCGCCTACGAGAAGTTCAAGGAACTCCACATCCGCCAGTACGCGGACGTAGCCGACGCGCAGATACGGCAAAAGGTGGGGATAATCGACCAAGAGACAGACGCGCAGAAGCTTATCATAGAGTCCGCCGCGCTCGCGCAGAAGCGGGTTCAGGAGGGCTACACATACCACCAGGAGCGCGGTTTCGACGTGGCGGAAAAAGCCGCGCAGAACGAGGGCTCTGGCAATTTCTCGAGCGCCGGCATCGGATTAGGGATGATGAGCGGCATAGCCGGCGGCATGGGGGGTATGGTGGCCGGAGTGGCCGCAAACGCGATGGCCCCGCTAACGCAATCGATGGACTCCCCCCCTGTCAACGCAGCGCATTCGGGCGATATGGCCGCGTTCAAACAAAAAGTTGAAAAGCTGAAAATGATGATGGACGCAGGAATGCTTTCGGCGGAAGAGTTTGCGAATGAGAAGAGGAGTTTGCTGAATAATTTGTGACGTACCGGTTTTTGCGCCCTGCGGGCGCTTGTTTAAAAACAGTATCCTCCCCCGCCTCTTCTTTTGGGGTAGGATATTGAGCGCAAAAAACGCGCTCGCGATAAACACGGTGGGCGATAAGGCGCGCCCTCGATAAACACGGTGATAGGAGGGGGCTTATATATCGGGGCGTTACGGGGCGGAGCCCCGTCCCCCAAAAGATTTTGATTTTTATCTTTTGATTTTAAAGAATAAAAAAAAGGATAATGCACTGGCTATGGAAATGAAATGCACAAATTGCGGCGGAACGCTTGATATCCGTTTTGACGACGGCGCGTGCCCGTACTGCGGCGCGGTACAAACGTTATCGCAGGAGCATCGCGACGCGCTGGCCGCCGACGGCAGGCTGCGCAGGCAGCGGGAGTGGCTGGCGGAGGAGGCGCGCGCGGAGGAGGCCGGGAGGCGGGCGCGGGTTGCGAAGCAGGCGCGGGATCGGGAGGAAGAGCTGCGGCGCCTGAAAAATATGTGCGTTTATTGCGGCGGCAAGATAGGCGTTACCGGCAAGTGCAAATTTTGCCGCAGGTTGAACATAAGGGCGGCGATTCGCCTATATATGGCAGTGATCGCCGTGCTGGCCGCGGCGGCGGTGGCAATGCTGATTGCCGGGTTGACAATAGAGAACAACGATTCGATAAAGCGGTTGATTCCGTCGCTGCGGTTGCGGCAGTGCCTATATAACGATATCAACTACTTCACCGATTTCGACCGCTTGATCGCGCAGAACTCCCCGCACATGCTGCATAGCGCTTGATCCGCCGGCGGGAGCGAGTCCCGGTATTGGCGCGCTTTTTCGGGGTCTACGCAGAGCGAGATCATTTTGTCCCAGTCGAGGGCGATTTTTGCGCGCGAGATTTCGTGGTCCCACTCGATGGCCCCCGGAAGCCCGCGCGCGACGTCGGCGGCGTGGCCCGCTATCCGCGAGGCGATCACGCCCTCCCTCACGTCCTCGATAGACGGCAGCCGCAGGTGCTCTGCGGGCGTTACGTAGCAAAGGAAGTCCGCCCCGGCCATCCCCGCGACGGCGCCGCCTATCGCGGCGGTGATGTGGTCGTAGCCGGGCGAGATGTCGGTGACGAGCGGGCCGAGGACGTAGAACGGGGCGCCGCCGCATAGCGTTTTCTGAATTTGCATGTTGGCCGCGACCTGGTGCAGCGGGACGTGCCCCGGCCCTTCGACGAAGACGCCGACGTTACGCGCGCGCGCCCTCTTCACGAGCTCGCCGAGTATGACCAGCTCCTCTATCTGCACGCGGTCTGTGGCGTCGTAGATCGCCCCGGGCCTAAACCCGTCGCCGAGGCTTACTGCGACGTCGTATTCAACGCAAATGCCTAATAGCCTGTCATACTGCTCATAGAGCGGATTTTCCTTGCCGTTGTGGTGGATCCACTCCATTATAATGGTGCCCCCGCGGCTTGTGGCCCCCGCGAGCCGCCCGGCCTCTTTGAAGCGCGCGACTGATTGCATCGTTATCCCGCAGTGCAGGGTCAAAAAATCGACCCCCTGCTTGCAGTGATCCTCAATAATGGCAAACATGTCGTCCGGCGTAAGCTCAAGCACGGATTTTTGGCTGTTCCGCGCCGACACCGCCATCTCGTAGAGCGGGACGGTGCCGACGGCGACCGGGCACTGCTCAATAAGCGCGGCGCGTATGCCGGGCAAGTCCCCCGCCGTGGATAAGTCCATAATCGCGTCCGCCCCGTGCTTAACGGAGGCCTTCATCTTGCTTATCTCTTCGCCGATGTCGCTTTTGGAGGAGGATGTGCCGATATTCGCGTTCACCTTAATCCGCGTCCCCGCCCCCACGGCCAGCGCGTCGATGCCGCGCAGTTTGTTTCTGATGACGACGATCGAGCCGTCGGCCATGCCCTTGCGGATTTGTTCTGGGGATAGGTGTTCCCTCTTAGCGACGCTTTTCATCTCGTCGGTAATAACGCCTGATTTAGCGAGTTCTACGCGGGTAGCCATACGAATTGAGTTCCTATTGCTTGTTTGCGGTTAATGAAAATAGGCATTGGGTATTTAGAATAACTATACAATATAATATTTGGCGGCGGCGCTGAGGCGGTAAAGTCAAAGCCTTTAAAGCCAAAATTTTTAAAGATTTTTATTTTTCAATAAACTTGCATTATCCCATGCCATAACCTATATTAATAAGATTACCCCATTTTTTACGTTTTTACGGTGTATTCAGTCTCTGTTTTAGTTACGGATTACGGAGGGTCGTTAATGAGTAAGGGTCTTACCAAAAAACAGCTGCAGTACTTCAAGGACAAGTTAATCGCCGAGAAGCAGAAGGTTTTGGAGGAGATGGGTGACCTGCAGCAGGGCAACCTCAAGCAGTCTATTTCCGACGCCGCGGGCGAGAACTCGCGCTACAGCTACCATTTGGGCGACGTGGCGTCGCTCTCTTATGGCCGCGAGTTTTCTATGGGGCTCGCCGAGAGGCAGCAGAAGTATTTAGAGCAGATAGACTCCGCGCTCGCGAGGATCGAGGACGGCACCTACGGCATCTGCAAGGTGACGGGGGAGCCTATAGACATCGAGCGCCTCGAGGAGGTGCTTGTGGCCAAGTACTCCGTGAAGGGCAAGGAGATACTGGAGCGGCGCAAGAGGCAGGGGCTCTGATGGGGTATGGGGAAGGCGGGGCTGATAGCGGCGCTCGCGCTGGCGGTAGTGTTCCCGCTCTTCGCCGACGGTGTTAGCGGTCCGCCCCCCGCGCGTTACCGGATAGGCGGGGTGTCCATCGAGGGGCTGCCGGACGAGCCCGAGGTGCCCGATGCTATTCTTATGTCTGTTCCCCTCTACTACGACGCCGGCGCCGTTAGGCGCGTGATAGCGGCGCTCTCTAGGCTGCTGTCGGATAGCGGCTACCCCTACAATAGGATTTCCACCGAGGTGTCCGTAGACGGGCCTGAGGCCGGCGGGGCCGCTGCCGATTCGGCAACCGCTGCCGGCGCGCCCGTAAGCGATACCGCTGTTACCATACGTTTTACCGTCGATCACGGCGAGCGCGTCTGCGCGGGGCGGCCGCTCATTATCGGGTCGCGCGGGGCGAAGAAATTTTTCTACTACGATGTCCGTTTTGCCGCCGGGGGGTTTTACAGCGGCAGGGAGGTGGACGAGGCCGTTAGGCGGCTGTCGTTTCGCCCATACGTCGAAAAGGTTGCGGCGTCGCCGCCCGTTATAATCGAGGGCGCGCCGCTTTGCCGCGGCTCTTTGCAGGGGGCGGTCGTGGCCTTCTCCGTTACCGGGCGGAGCGCCGTGGAGGTTGAGGGCGCGCTTGGGTACGAGTCGGGGCGCGGCGGCGCGTCGGGGCT
>JAIRUL010000265.1 GCA_031254445.1 Chitinispirillales bacterium | reverse complement strand
TCTAGGGGCGCCCTCGCCTCTTGGGGGCTGCCTTTTTTTGGCGACTCAATCGCGGACTCCGTGTCCGCGTCTGCGCCCGCAGCGGGCGCGGCGGAGAGGGCGGCGGCAACAATGGCGGTTATCGCCGCAGCCCTTGCGGCAACGCCTATCGGCGGCGCGTTAAGCGCGGACGCTAGGCGCAGCGGCCGAGCCATGAATAGCACGCCCGCCCGCAGCAATGCGCCCATACGCCAAAGGCTCATGCTAAGAGATCCTTCTCCCCGACGGCCTTCAGGGACTCCGTGATCTTCTTGCTCGCCTGCCCCGCCGACCTGCGCAGATCCTCCATCTCCGATGTCAGCTCCGCCACGGTCTCCTCGAGCCTTTTAATCTCCTTCTTCTTGCTGTGGATGCCGGCCTGGCCCGCTATGTAGTAGTAGGCGGCGGCCAAGAAGCCGAGGAGAAGCCCTATCGCGAAGGTCGCGGCGAGGTACAAGTAAATGGGGATCTCCGGCAGGTTGCACCACGGGATCTTCACCTGCGCGGTCGCCCTAAACGGATCCTGTATAAACGTAAATATCAGGATGCACGTGATGGCGGCGGTAACGGCGATTACTAGGGACCATTTGACGACTTTCATAAATAAATCCTCCTTAATCTTTTAATCTTTTAATCTTTTAAAGTCAAAATCTTTTAAATCTTTTTCAGACGAAGCCTACGGCTTCATAACGTGTGGCGCAGAGCCGCCACACAAAGTCAAAATCAAAATCAAAGTCAAAATCAAAATCAAAGTCAAAATCAAAGTCAAAGTCAAAATCTTTAAAGCCTTCGGCCTACGGCCTCAGGCTATCAATGTCATCCCGCTGCTGCGCACCGCCCTTACCTTTAAAATCGTTCCTGCCGCAAGCCCTTAGCAACTAATTAATACTCTTTTGCATCCGGCGTCTTGGCCCATCCACGCGAGATCGCGTTTTTGCTGACGTTCGGTGACTAAGACTTCTAGCTCCTCGCCTACCGCTTTTTCGTAGATTTCGCGGGTAATTTCGGTTTGCAGGGTTATTAGTTCGGTTAGGCGCGCCATCTTTTCGGCCTGGCTTATGCCCTCCTCCATCGACGCGGCGGCGGTGCCGGCGCGCTTGGAGTAGGCGAACATGAAGGCCGTGGTGAAACGCGCGGCGCGCAGTAGCTCTAAGGTCTCGCGGAACTCGGCGTCGCTCTCGGTCGGGAACCCTACCATGATGTCGCTCGTAATATCGGCGCGCGGGAGGCGCGTTCTTATCATGTCAAGCAGGCATCGGTAGCGGGACGCGGTGTACTTGCGGTTCATGAGCGAGAGTATGCGGTCGGAGCCGGCCTGAACGGGCAGGTGGGTGTGGCTCGCGAACTTCCCAGACGACGCGATTACTTCAATAAGCCGCTCGGTGCAGTCCTTGGGGTGGCTCGTGGTGAAGCGTATCCGCGCAAGCCCGCTAGTCTCGGCTATTTTCGACAATAACTCCGGGAAATCTATACCGTTATAATTGTATGAATTGACGTTTTGGCCTAGGAATGTAATCTCTTTTATGCCCGCGTCCACTTTTTCCTTTACTGCTGACTCGACGGATTCATACGGCACCGACCGCTCGTTCCCGCGCACGTAGGGTACAATGCAGTAGGCGCAGTAGTTGTCGCACCCGCGCATCACCGGCACGAAGTCGGTCACGGCGGTCTTAGAAAAGATAGGCGGCAGATGGCGGCTGATACCGATTTTGGCAACACCGCCGGTATCAGCGCCAACGTCAATGCCCTTGGGGAAGTGCGCCTCTATCGCCTCCCCGATCCGCTCCATCCGCTTCGCGCCGATAACCAAATCAACCCCGGGGATCTCCTCTTTAAGCTTGTCGCCCAAGCGCTCGGCCATGCACCCGACCACCCACAGCCTCTGCCCCGCCCGCGCCCTCTTGGCGCTCGCAAACTCGGCGATGCGGCTCCTAGCCCGCCTCTCGGCGGCCTCGCGGACGCTGCACGTGTTGACCACAATCAAATCGCTCTCGGCGGGCGAGCCGCAGGGCAAAAAACCGCGCTCGGCGAGGAGCGCGCGTATCTCGTCGGAATCGGCGGAGTTCATCTGGCAGCCGAAGGTCTGGAAGTATACGGATGGCATCAGCTAGGCCCCAACGTACTTGTCTTCCGCCTTCACCAAAACGTCTAGGAACTCGTCGGGCGTCTCGGCGGAGAGCAGGCCCCGCCTGACCTCCTCGTAAGACATTATCCGCGAGAGCGCCGACAGCACCTCGGTGTGCTCGGTCGATGTGTTTGCCGGAGAGACCATCATGAAGATCAGGTTCACCGGCAGCCCGTCGAGCGAGTTGAACTCTATCCCCGCTGCCGAACGCGCGACTGCCATGTAGAGGCGGTCGATCCCCTGCAGGCGCGCGTGGGGGATCGCGATGCCGTAGCCGATGCCGGTGGACATCATCTCCTCGCGCTCGAGGATCTTGTTCGCCACCTCCTCCGCGCCGCCAAGCCCGTTCACCGAGCAGACGAAGCGCGCCAGCTCGCCTATGGCCTCGACCTTGTCCGTCAGCCTTAGGTCTATGACGATGCCGCTCTTTTGAACCAAGTCCTGAACCCGTATCATAGCCCGTCGTCCTCAGGCCTAGCGGCCACGCGGCGCTTGCTGCGGCTGCGCTGCACCGCCACCGACACGCGCCCCGTGAAGTACACCGCAAAACCGGCAATCGCCACCCCCATCGCCGCCCGCGGATAAAACGTCGCGCCGTAGCGCGGAGTGTTAAGAAGCGCGTAGAGCAAAACCCCGGCCGCCGCCATAATTATCCCGCAGACCATGAGCGTGAAACCGCGCTCAGCTAAAAAAATTTTAATCGCGTCCATACTGAATATCCTTCCTTTGACGTATCTTTTTTGATAATGCGACTAGATAAAAATGGTATTTGGGCAAGGGGATAAAGTCAAAATCTTTTAAAGCTGTTGGGGACGGGGCGCGAAAACAGGTACGGTCAAATAATTATTGCCCCCCGTCCACCCACATGCGCCCCTACAACGCCAACGCGAACTCCTTGGGCACCGGAGCCGTAATTGTCACCTGCTTTCTCGTCTTAGGGTGCGGGAACGATAGTTTGTGGGCGTGGAGGTAGAGGCGGCGGGGCAGGGGGGAGGCGGCGAAGAATGCCTTGTCCG
>JAIRUL010000161.1 GCA_031254445.1 Chitinispirillales bacterium | reverse complement strand
GCCGCCACACGTTATGAAGCCGTAGGCTTCGTCTGAAAAAGATTTTAAAGGCTTAAAGACTTTGACTTTGTTTAGCCGCCACACGTTATGAAGCCGTAGGCTTCGTCTGAAAAAGATTTAAAAGAATTTGACTTTTTAACGTCAACGTCAACGTCAACGTCAACGTCAACCCCGATTATTCTGGTCTCAGCACATTCCGAATCAGCACCGACTCTATCCTGTTAGGGCTCGAATACATAATATAAAAATTTCTCCCGTCAATTTCAAAGCGCTCCCCCGTTTTAGGTATCCTGCCGAGGTGGCGCGTTAAGAGCCCGTTTAGCGTGCGCACCTCTTTTGCCTGCGCCAATAGGCATTCGGGCAGCCACTCCGCCATGGCGTCTATTTCCTGCAAGCCTTTAAAGACGTGGGCGCTGTGTTTGCTTTGCGCCGCGCGTTCCGGCCTGAAGTTCATCACGCGGTTTAGGCTCTCCTCTAGCGAAAAGGCGCCGCTTAGCCCGCCGAACTCGTCCACGATGCAGACTACGCGCAGCTTTTCGGCGAACATGAAGCTTATGAGGTCGGCGGCGGCGAGCGTTTCGGGGGCCCACTGGGGCGGGGCGGCGAGCTGGCGGCAGCGGTCGGTGGGCGCCGCGCGCAGGAGGTCGGGCAGGGTCACCACGCCGGCGACCTGATGGCCGCGCGGCCCGCGGGTGACGAGCGCGAACGAGCGCTTGCGCGCGGCGAGCTCCTTGAGCGCGTCGGAGGCCGTCGTGTAGTGGGGCAGGAGCGGTATCCGCGAGCGGTGGGTCATCGTGCGCTTTACCGGCTGCGCCCCCTTCTCCAAGAGGTTTGTTATGACCCCCTGCTCGGACTTCGAGATGACGCCCTGCTCGAAAGAGCTGCGCACCGCCGACTTGAGCTCGTCTATGGTGATGAACGGGCTGCGTTGCCCTAAGTGGGGCTTTATGCGCGACAAAAAGAAGCGGTTCACGCTCTGCACCACGTCCAAGAGCGGGCGGATCAGGCGCGCGACATTGTACAGGACGGGCGACGCTAAGGCCGCGATGAGCTCGTTTTTGCGCATCGCCACGATCTTAGGCAGCACCTCGCCGAAGGCGATGATGAGCGCCGTCGCTACGAAGAAGCTCCACAGCGCCGCGCTCCTGCCGAGGACGGCGGCGATGAGCGAGTTGATGATGCCCGCCAGCGTGATGTTGACAAAGACGTTCATGAGGAGTATGAGCTGGAGCGTCCGCTGCCCGTTTATCAAAAGCTCGTAGATGAGCCGCCGCGAGCGGGACTTGTGCTCGCGGAAAGCGTCTATGCGCTCGCGCGGGATGGAGAAGAGGGCCATCTCGGTGGCGGAGATGAACGAAGAAAAGACTAGGAAGCAGAGGGCGAGGGCGGAGAGTATGGCGATGTTGGCATTCATAGTTGTTGACGCCGGGGCTATATTTGTAAAATCAAATTCTTTAAAATCAAATTCAAAATCTTTTAAATCTTTTTCAGGCGAAGCCGTAGGCTTCATAACGTGTGGCGGCTAAAGCCGCCACACAAAGTCAAAGCCAACGTCAAAACACCGCGTTAGAACGGCAAATCGTCGTCCCCGCCGCTCGCCCCCCCCCCCGCCCGAGTCCCCGCCTGACGGCGCAGGCGCGCTGTCAGGTATTGGGTCGGGGAAAGAGTCGAAGTAGTCGTCGGGCTGCTGGGGCGAGGAGTCGCCGCCGCCGCCGCTTCCGCGGCTGCCTATGAACTGCATGGCTAAGCCCTCGATTTCGGTGCGGTAGCGCTTGTTTTTGTCCTTGTCTTCCCACGAGCGGGTGACGATGCGGCCCTCAATGTAGCAGCTGCTGCCTTTTTTGAGGTACTGGTTGGCGATTTCGGCTTGCCGCCCCCAGAGCACGATGTTGTGCCACTCGGTGCGCTCCTGCTTCTCGCCGGCCTTGCTTGTCCACCGTTCCGACGTGGCCAAGGAAAAATTAGCGACGGGCCTGCCCTGCGGCGTGTAGCGCAGCTCGGGGTCTTTTCCGAGGTTGCCGATCAGGATTACTTTGTTGAGACTGGCCATTGGAGAAATCCTCCTATCCTTAAAAGGTTAAGTGTTGTTGGTGGGAGGAAACCCTACAACGGGAACGGTAGACGAGTAGAAAAATAAATATCGGCGGCCTTGGGCGCAAGGGGAAAATTAAATTTTTTTGGCGTAGCGTTTTTTGCTGCCGCGCAATTATATTTTAGCTATGGCGGTTTAAACAATGGCGCGCCGCCGGCTTCGATATTATATTTATATATTGTGCGATATTTTGGCGCGGCGCCCGCCCCGATATTATATTATTATGTATCGTGGGAAAAACAGTCCTTTGTCAGGGGTTTACCTAAATGCTGCATTCGTTTTCGATGGCGAAGCGTACCCGTAGGCTGCTTGCGGCCTCTATTTTTGCGTTGTTCCTCGTGCCGGGGGCGTTTGCCGCCGGGCTGCCGGGCGAGTACCTCGTTACCCAGCGCTGGCGCGCGCTCAACAACCCGTATTCGCCGCTTAGCAACCCGGCCAACATAGCCGAGGAG
>JAIRUL010000159.1 GCA_031254445.1 Chitinispirillales bacterium | reverse complement strand
GCCGCCACACGTTATGAAGCCGTAGGCTTCGTCTGAAAAAGATTTTAAAGGCTTAAAGACTTTGACTTTGTTTAGCCGCCACACGTTATGAAGCCGTAGGCTTCGTCTGAAAAAGATTTTAAAGAATTTAAAAGATTAAAAGATTTTGATTTTTTAACGTCAACATCAACATCAACGTCAACATCAACGTCAACATCAACGTCAATGTCAACGTCAAAGTCAACCCCGGCTAGACAAAAGGCGACGGCATAAATAGTTGCCTAAACGTCTTTTCCGCAAAGTGATCCGTCATTCCCGCGATGTAATCCGTCACCACCCTCCAGCTCTCCGCTTCCGCCTCGTTTTGATAATTCGTATTTTTGATGAAGTTAAAAAACGTCTCCATAACCGGCGACTCTTTGGTAACGGAGGCGACGTATTTTGAATCTTGCCCATGTTCCGATTTGTCGTAAATTTCTCTTATCTCGTTGAAGAGTATCTCCAGCATCTTGCTAGCCTTGTCCGACATGAGCGCCACGTCCGGGTGCTTGTAGATGCGCTCGTAGTTAAAATCTTTCAGCTGCCTCATGAGCTCAAAAATTTCCTCGCTCATCTCGATTTTATCCTTGCCTATGCTGTTCGCGATGGTGTCGTTCACGAAGACGCCTATGATTTGCCCGTTTTCATCGCCTAACCCATCGGCGATAGAGGCGGGGATGTCCTCTTTCTTTATAACGCGCGCCTTGATTGCGTCTTCTAGGTCGCGCCCGAGGTAGGCTATGCGGTCGACTAGCCTGACGAGGCACCCCTCAAGCGTAGCTGGCAGGCAGACGCGGTCATTCATTGATTCGAGATCCTTGAGGTTCCTGCTGCGGTCAGGCTGCACGGTTCTGTCGAATTTCTCTCCGCAGTGCGTGGCAATGCCGTCGCGGACCTCGTAGGTCAGGTTGAGCCCGGCGCCGTAGTTTGTCAGCTTGTCAACCACGCGCAGCCCGTGGATCTCGTGCTTGAACCCGTAGGCGGCATTTTTTCCCGTGGTAAGTATCCTGTTCAGCACGCTCTCGCCGGAGTGCCCAAACGGCGGGTGCCCGAGGTCGTGGCCCTTGGCTATTGCGTTTATCAGGTCGGTGTTGAGGTTGAGGCAGCGGCCTATGACCGAGGCTATGCTTGACACGTGGAGAACGTGCTCCATCCGCGTGCAGATGTGGTCGTTGTCGGGCGAGAGGAAGACCTGCGTCTTGTGCTTGAGCCGCCGAAAGGGGCGCGAGTGGATGATGCGCGTCTCGTCGCGGGCGAAGTCAAGGCGGAACGGGTCGCGCTCCATATCGCGGAGGCGGCCGAGCGACTCGCTGCTCTTTTTCGCGAACGGGCTGAGCCGCTCCTCGTCGCCGAGGAGTATCTTGTGGATGTCCGTCTCTAACTTAGCGGCCATCCAAGAACCGCCTTGTGTAGTCCTCCTGCTCCCGCGTCTCCATGGACGTGCGGGCCTTGCGCACCGCGGCTATGGCCTGGTCGGCGGAGATGGAGAGGTACTTGCCGACGACGCAGGAGAGCGCCATTCCGGTGCGCCCTATCCCGGCGTGGCAGTGGATGCAGACGCCAACGTTTTTATTCATGGCGGCGACGATTTTGCCGACGAGCTCCGCGAACGTGGCCGGCTCGGAGGGGACGCCGAAATCGTGAATCGGGTAGTGTATCCACTCGATGCCGCTGCGCGGGCACTCCTCCTCGGGGTAGCCGCCGGGCATGGTGAGCGAGACGAGCATGCCTACGCCGTTGCCGGCAAGCCAAGCGGCGTCGTCGCGGACGCCGGCGATGAAAGAGGGGATGGCGGAGCCGGCGAGCTTGCCGGGGATCACCCAGGAAAAGTTGTTTACGCTCAAAGCCGTTGGGGCCTTTCGTTGTTTTTGATGTACCGCGCCCAAAGGGCGCTTGTTTTCAAACAGTGACCCCCCGCCTCCTTTGGCGGGGGGGCATTGAAAGGGGGGCTAATATATCGGGGCGTTACGGGGCAGAGCCCCGTCCCCAAAAGATTTTGAATTTAAAGTCAACCCCCCAATTTCATAGACAATTCTTTCAACCGCGCCAATTTCTCCTTCGCCGCCCCCGAATCAATCGACTCTTCCGCCGCCTTTAGACCATCTTTCGGCGAACTCACTACCGACGCCGCGCATAGGGCGAAAGCGGCGTTTAGGATTACTACGTCTCTCGCCACGCCTTTTTTGCCGTCTAAGATGTCTAAAATGATTTTGGCGTTGTGCGCGGGGTCTCGGCCCGTTATCTCCGCGGGGGCCGCTCTTTTGAAGCCGTAGTCTTCGGGCACCACCTGATACGTAATGACCTCGCTGCCCCTGACCTCGGAGATTTTCGTGGGGCCGCAGATGGATATTTCGTCTATCGGGTCTAGGCCGTGGACTACGAACGCTTTGTCGCTGCCCATGTTTAGCAGCACCTGCGCCATGGTCTCCGTTAGGTTTTGCGCGAAGACGCCGAGGAGCTGGCTTGTCGTGCGCGCGGGGTTCGTCAGCGGGCCAAGGATGTTGAAGATGGTCCTGATGCCTATTTGTTTGCGCGCCGCCGCGGCGTACTTCATCGCGCCGTGGAGCGCGGGGGCGAAGAGGAAGCCTATTCCTAGCTCGTTTATGCAGGCGCCGATTTGCCCGGCGTTTAGGTTGATGTTCACGCCGAGGTTTTCCAGGACGTCGGCGCTGCCGCTGCGGCTTGAGACGGCGCGGTTGCCGTGCTTGGCCACCTTCGCCCCCGCGCCGCAGGCTACAAGGGCCGCGGCGGTGGAGATGTTGAAAGAGTTGGAGCCGTCGCCGCCGGTCCCGCAGGTGTCTATCATGTTCTTGCCGCCGCTCGAATAGATATGCGTGGCCTTGTCCCGCATAACGTGCGCCGCGCCGGTGATCTCCTCCGGCGTCTCGCCCTTCATCCGCAGCCCGACGACGAACGCCGCTATCTGCGCGTCGGTGGCCATCCCCTCCATGATCGCGGTGAACACCTCCGACGACTCCGAGACGCTGAGGCTCTTACTAGCGGTAACTAGTTTTATCGCGCTTTGTATATCCATAGACAAATAAATTATATTATAGCACGGCCAAGTGTAAGCGAAAAGTGAAAGAAATGCAAAAAAAATATCCGGTAAAGTTCGTGCAGTCGGCGGCGCATTTTAAGGAGCTGCCTAAGCTCGCGGGGGAAGAGTACGCTGTTTTGGGGCGGTCGAACGTGGGGAAGTCCACGTTCATCAACCACGCCCTCGCCTCGGGGGCGCTTGCGCGCGTGTCGAAGAGGCCCGGCAAGACGACGCTGGCGAATTTGTACCGGCTTGACGACGGGCTCTTTTGGGTCGATTTGCCCGGGTACGGGTACGCCAAGGCCTCTATCGCCGAGAAGGAGAGGTGGAGCAAGCTGATAGCCGATTACTGCGGCAAGCGCGAGAATTTGGCGGGGATTATATGGCTGCTCGACATTAGGCACCCGGGCGCCGGGGCGGACATGGAGGCCGGCGCGTGGCTGAAAGGGATGGGGCTGCCGGTGCTGCCGGTGCTGACGAAGGGCGACAAACTGTCGCGGTCTATGCAAAAGAAGCAATCCGCAGAGTTTTGCAAGGTTTTTGGATTCACCGAGAACCCTATAATCTATTCGGCCCTAGAACATGGGGCAAGGGGAAGGTTTTGGGATGGATTTGAGGCGTGGAGGCGTAGATGATGATTGCCATAAAAAGACTAATCCTCGGCGCCTTGCGCAAGCTTTCCGGCCTTTGGCACACGGCTTGCGGAATGGCGGGGCTGCTCTTCGACACCGTTTACGCCGCGTTCCGCAAGGGCCGCACGCCCAACCTCTCGCTCATGAGCCAGATCAACCGCCAGATGCTCTACACTGGCGTCGAGGCGTTTTGGCTGGTGGGGGTTATCGCGGTGCTTTGCGGCTGCGCCATCGTCCTCGGCACGATGTTCAATATGCCGAAGATTGGGGTGGGCGAGTATTTCGGGAAAATTTTGGTTGTCGCGGTCGTGGGGGAACTGGGGCCGTTTATCACCTCGCTTGTGGTCGTGGGGCGCTCCGGCACGGCGCTTGCGACGTACATCGGGACTATGCGCGTGTCGCGGGAGGTGGAGGCGCTGGAGGTCATGGGGATCGACCCCATACAGTTCATCGTGCAGCCGGCGTTTGTGGGCATTGTGGGTTCCGTCGTCTGCCTCAACGTATATTTTATTACGATAGCCATAGGCGGCGGGCTCGCCGCGGCGTGGGTCGCAACAGGGGTGCCGGCGGGGATATTTTTCGACAGGATACTCGACGCCCTGCGGTTCAAGGACATCTTCGTCAGCCTGCTCAAGAGCGTCGCGTTCGGCACTATAGTGGCCCTCATGAGCTCGTACCACGGGCTTTGCGTGCGCAACGTCCGCATGATACCTATCGCGGCCATAAACGCGGTGGTGGGGTCGATGTTTTTTGTCATCGCGGCGAACTTAGTTGTGAGTTTGGGGTATTATGTCTTATAGCACGGTTGACTTTAAAGTCAAAGTCTTTAAAATCGTTTAAATCTTTTTCAGACGAAGCCTATAAAAGTCAAAGTCTTTTAAAAATCTTTTTCAGACGAAGCCTATAAAAGTCAAATTCTTTTAAAAATCTTTTTCAGACGAAGCCTACGGCTTCATAACGTGTGGCGGCTAAAGCCGCCACACAAAGTC
>JAIRUL010000156.1 GCA_031254445.1 Chitinispirillales bacterium | reverse complement strand
GCCATAATATGGACGGCGCTGTAACTATAATAGAATTATCTACGGCATTGACATCGAGCATTAATACCGCTTTTGCATCGGCGCCGCCCCCAATCGCTTCAAGGTTTTGCGGAAACGTTTCGCCGCCGTCCGCCGGCCTTATGGCGTGAACGCTATTGTCAACCGGGTCATACCGCACAATCCCGCCGTGATTAAACGGCGCCCAGAAGCTGCCGTTTGAATAGGCAACCCCGCCTACAGGCTGCGCGGAGTCTCCGCGCACTTCTTGCGGGAACCTGAAGAATTTTTGCCGCTGCTTGCCGTCCGCGTGGCTAAAATGCCAAAACCCTACCGAATCGCCAATGCCGCCCTTATCTTTGCTTATAAGCGCCGCCGCTCCGCCACCGCCGAACCCAAGCCCAAAGAACCTATACGACAGGCCGCCCGCCTCGAAGCCGCCGGACCACTCGTTTTGCGGGCTCTTCGGCAACCGGTAGTTGAACCCGCGCTCCGTGGCCGCCCACAGCGTGTCGCCGCCGCCGGCAAGCGCGATGATGTTGTTGCTCGTTAGCTGCCTAGACTCTTTTAACTGGGCGAAGATGGGCGCGGCGGCTGCGAGCACGGTTAATGCGGCAATTAATATAATAGCACTAGTACGAGCGGCGCGGCGCGCAACGTCAATTAACGCCTCGGCGTCTATACCGTCGCTGATTTTTGAAGCGACGCGTTCAAAAAAAGCTCTATTTTGAGCCATCGCCGTCCCTCATGTCAAGCACCTCGACGCCCTTTGGCGGCTTGAACCGGAAAACATCGTTTGATGGCGGTTTGTCGAACGCGGTCTTTTTGAATGTATACGTGTGAACATTTTCATTCTTATCAGTCAATTTAAGCGTTTTGATGATTCCGGTTTTCTCTTCGACGATAGCGGTTATAGCGGTGTAATCGCCGTCAACCCCCGCGCTCGCCGGAGCGTCGCCGCTCCAAACAACCTCTACCGTTCCCCCGCTTCTCTGCTTTTCCGCGAACGCGCGGTTTGAGAGGAACGTGGATAGAAACCTCGACGGCAGCGTCGACGCGTCGATGTCGGAGAACTTCCTCACGACGACCTGCGAGTTCTTTTCGCTGTACTGCCAAAATGTCGCCCCGTCGCACACAAACGCCTCTTTGCCGAGCGTTACCTTAAACTTGTTGCCGGAGGCGACTAAGAGTTCGCCGCTCTTCTTCTCCTCTTTTTCCCTGATGCTCCAATATATGGATAAATCGAACGCAGCGCTGACCGCGCTCGCCCCGCCGTAATTTTTGCGAACCTGCGACATTACGGCGGGCTCTTTGGCTGACGGCTGCGCGAAAGCATTAATAGTAATTATAAACAACGCTGTCAATGCAGCAGCGGCAAGGATACGCATAGTCCCATCCTTTCGGTTTTTGACTTTGTGTGGCGGCTTTAGCCGCCACACGTTATGAAGCCGTAGGCTTCGTCTGAAAAAGATTTAAAGAATTTGACTTTAACGCTTTTCTCCAAAGTCAATACCTATATAATATCAGCTAAATCCACCTGCGACATAAGCACCTCCCGAACTTTGCTCCCCTTCGACGGGCCAACAACCCCTGCACGCTCTAGCTGGTCCATCAGCCTTCCGGCTCTAGCGAAGCCTATGTTCATACGGCGTTGCAAGAGCGAGGTTGAACCCTGGCCGACAGACACAACGATTTGCGCGGCTTCGGCGAAGAGCGAGTCGCGCTTGCCGTCGCCGCCGCCGCCGTCGTCGCCCTCGTCCCCGGACTCTTCGTCCCCTATCACGTCGTGGAAGCTGTCTATTTTGTCAACTTTTACCTGCTGCGCGCGGATGTCCGCCACTATCGTCTCCACGTCCTCCTCCGATATGAACGAGCCGTGGAAGCGCTCGATGTCCGTCGCGCCGTTGCGCAAGAACAGCATGTCGCCCATGCCCAAGAGTTTTTCCGCGCCCACATACCCTAAAATTGTTTTGGAGTCTACCGACTGTATCGTCCTAAACGCGATGCGGGACGCTAGGTTCGCCTTGATTTTGCCGGTGATGATGTCGACCGACGGGCGCTGCGTCGCGACAATCAGGTGGATGCCGACCGCGCGCGCTAACTGCGCGATGCGCTGTATCTGCGCCTCCACATCTTTGGAGGCCGTCATCATCAGGTCGGCCAGCTCGTCTACTATTATCACTATGAAGGGCAGCTTCTTGTTGTCCTCCTCGTCAAGCACGCCGTCGAGTTTGCCCGCCTCTACGCGCTCGTTGAACGTCTCTAGCTTCTTCGCCCCGACCTTCGCCAGCATCCTATAGCGGCGCTCCATCTCCTGCACCCCCCACTGCAGCGCTTTGACCGCCTCCTTGGGCTCGGTCACGACGGGCGCTAAGAGGTGCGGAATGTCGGCGTAGCAAGCAAGCTCGACCTTCTTAGGGTCGATCATTATCAGGCGCAGCTCCTCCGGCTTCTTTGTCATTAACATGCTGCAAACGAGCGAGTTTATGCACACGCTCTTGCCTGCGCCTGTCTGCCCCGCGATTAGCACGTGCGGCATCTTCGCGATGTCGGTGATGTACGCCGCGCCGGAGATGTTTGTCCCTATCACGACGGGGATGTCGGCGGTGCTCTTCTTGAACGCGTCGGAGAGCAGAATCTGCTTGAAGTAGACGGTCTGCCGCGTCGGGTTCGGCAGCTCGATGCCTATGGCCGACTTGCCCGGGATGGGGGCCTGGATGCGGATTTTCTGCCCGCCCACCGCCATGGAGATGTCGTCGTGCAGGTTCACGACCTTGCTGACCTTGACGCCGGGGGCAAGCTCGATTTCGTAGCGCGTCACGATGGGCCCGGGGCTCACGCAGTTCACCTTGCCCTCGACGCCGAAGTTGTTGAGCGTCTTCAGCAGGGTCTCGGAGTTGCGGTAGAAAGCCTCCTGATCCACCGCGTCGGCGGGCGGCGGCGGGTCGGGAATGATGTCGGGCGACGGGACGACGTAGGGCCTAGCCGGCTCCTTTGGCTCGGTAACGGCAAACTCGCTATCGCCGCCCTCTTCGCTTTCTCCCTCTGCCAATTTTCCGCTTCCGCGTTTGCCGCCGGGCGATTCTTCGGAACCGCCGCCGCCCTCTTCGGGGAAGATGGGGATGATGCCGCCGTCGTCGTCGGCCTGCGGATCTACGTCGGGCGTCTCTACGTTGAGTATCTTTATCGGATCGCGCTTCTTCTTTCTAAATTCGCTGAGCTCTTCTTCAAGGCGCTTCCTCGCCTCCTCTTCGGGGGAAAGCTCCTTGCGCTGATCTTCCCCTGCGTCAACGCCGTTTGAGCCGCTTGGCGGCGCGACGCCCTCTTCGGGCGGCGGCGGCACGGGTATAGCCGCTTGCCGCGCCGCGGTCTGCCCCGGCGACGCCGCGTTGCCGTTCTTTTTTGGCGATGGTTTTTCGTTGGATGCCTTGCCCGCGTCTCCGGCTACGTTTTGCTGCGAGGTTTCGGGGCGGATGCCGGGCGAATTTTTTATTCCGGCCATTACCTCCGCAAGCGCCTTTTTTATCCACGCCGCCGCAGCCGCGAACCACTTTGATATGGCGGCGACGACGCTCTGCGTCCTAACCCGCAACCCTACCATAAGCGTTATCGCCATTGCCACAGACACTATGAAGTACGGCCCGAAGACGCGCCCCTTGAAGAGCGGCACGAGCGCGCTGACGACAAGCATCCCCGCGAAGCCCGCGTCGACCCCGACCGCGTTCGCCGCGGCCATGAGCCCGTTTGCACTGATAAGCGGCATGTGCCTGACGGCAAGCAGCACGCAGAGTTCAAGCGACAGAGCCGCGAGCCATAGGAGCATCTTGAGGTGCAGCCGCCTATTGGCCAGCTTCGCCGTGCCGATGTAGCCCACCGCCGCCGCGAAGATGAACGCCGCCGTGCGCCCGAAGAGGAAGAACATCCCAAGCGCCATGCCCGTCCCAAGGTACGGCCCGAGAATGTGCGTCTCCGCCCCGGCGCCAAGCTGCCTATGCGAGTAGAAGAGCATGGAGACAAGCAGCAGCACGGCGACAGCAAGGTAAATAAGCCCCCAAATCCCATGCAAAATAACAGCGTCCGCACGCACCGCCGCGCCCTTGCCGGCCACGGAGCTTTCAGACGCTTTTACAGTCTTTTTTCTTGCCATTGATTGACGGTTCCGCTTGTAACGTATGCGAATGCTATACTATAAAATTAGTAACTATTAAATATACATCATGGGCTACGAATCAAATTCTTTTAAATCTTTTTCCGACGAAGACGAAGCCTAAAAAT
>JAIRUL010000079.1 GCA_031254445.1 Chitinispirillales bacterium | reverse complement strand
AAATCTTTTTCAGACGAAGCCTACGGCTTCATAACGTGTGGCGGCTAAAGCCGCCACACAAAGTCAACGTCAAAGTCAAAGGCGGCGGTGTACGGTGTTTTGATAATAGGGCGGGGGCAAGCCCCGCCCCTACAATGATATTCGCGGTAGAACCGTAGGGGCGGACCTATGTGTCCGCCCTTCTCCCGTATGGGTTCGTGGGGATGTTCGGGGTGGATGGTTTTGATGTTGATGTTGACTTTGACGTTGTGTGGCGGCTCTGCGCCACACGTTATGAAGCCGTAGGCTTCGTCTGAAAAAAATTTTAAGAATTTGACTTTTATAGGCTTCGTCTGAAAAAGATTTTAAAGAATTTGACTTTAAAGATTTTAAAGGCTTTTATCTTTTGATTTTAACGTCAACGTCAACGTCAACGTCAACGTCAACGTCAACGTCAACGTCAAGGTCAACACCAACATCAACCCCTGTGAGCTGCCCGCACGCCCCCATTATGTCGCGGCCTCGGCTCTTTCTGATTGTGGCGGAGAGGCCGCGCTTGTGCAGCTCTTCGGCGAAGCGCTCTACCTTGCCGTCGGGAGGGGCGGGCAAGTTGCAGGCGGCGGGGTTTACGGGGATTAGGTTGATTTTGCAGGGGAAGCCGCCCAAGAGCCTTTCGAGCGCGGCGGCGGCCTCCCCCGTGTCGGTCTCGCCCTCTATCAGCACGTACTCGAAAGTGACGCGGCGGCCGGTCTTGCTGTGGTAGCGTTTGGCTGCGCCTATTAGGCTCTCGATGGGGTACTTCCGGTTTATCGGCATGAGCCGCCCGCGAGCCTCGTCGTTCCAGGCGTTTAGGGAAATGGCGAGGCCTATGGCCAGCCCCTCGCCCATGAGCCGCTCTATGGAGGGGACGACCCCGGCGGTGGAGACGGTTATCCGCCGCGCGCCGATGTTGAAGGCGTCCCCGTGCATTATTATGGAGAGGGCTGCGCGGAAGCTCTCGAAGTTGCCCAAGGCCTCCCCCATCCCCATGAAGACGACGTTCGTCACCAACTTGTCGCCTTTAGCGGCCTGGTAGTCGTTTATCCCCACGAGCTGCCCTATAATCTCCTCGGCCGATAGGTTGCGGACGAGGCCGAGCTTTGCCGTCTCGCAGAATTTGCACCCCAGGGCGCAGCCGAGCTGCGAGGAGAGGCAGGCGGTGCGGCGGTCGCCGTCTATCAGGAGGACGCTCTCGGCGGCGTAGCCTGTGCCTAAAAGCGAGAAGGCGAATTTGACGGCGTCGCCGGCGGAGGATTCGAGGATGCGGCGCGGTTCCAATTTGCCGATAACGGCCTTTTCGGCGAGCGCGGCGCGGAGGGTTTTAGGCATGTTGGCCATGCCGGAGAAGTCGGGGAGGCGCTTCTGGTACATCCACTTGAATATCTGCCGGGCGCGGAATTTCTGTTCGCCAAGCGAGAGGGCGAAAGACTCTAAGGCGGGGAGGGTGAGGTTTTTCAGGCGAAGGCCGTGGTCGTTGACGTTGACGTTGGCGTTGACGTTGACGTTATCGTTTTTAATCATAAGTTATAAGTCAAATTCTTTAAAGGCGAAAGATTAAAGTCAAATTCTTTAAAATCTTTTTCAGACGAAGCCTACGGCTTCATATGGTGTGGCGGCTAAAGCCGCCACACAAAGTCAAAGTCAAAGTCAAAGTCAAAATCTTTAAAGCCTCAGGCTAACGACCCTTCCGTCAACCCTTACCCGGCCCGACGCCACCGCCTCCACGGCTTGCCAGAAGTATTCGTGTTCGGCTTTTAGCACGCGCGCGGCTAGCGTTTGTTCGGTGTCGCCGTCTAATACGGGGACGGGTTTTTGGAGGATTATGGGGCCGTGGTCGTACTCGTCGTCTACGAAGTGGGCGGTGACGCCGGAGAGCTTCGCGCCGTACTCTAGGACGGCTTTGTGGACGTTCATGCCGTACATCCCTTTGCCGCCGAAGGCGGGCAGGAGGCCCGGGTGGATGTTTATTATCTTGTTGCGGTAGCCGGCGACGACGGGCGGCGGCAGCTTCTTCATGTACCCGGCTAGTATCAGGAGCTCCGCGCCGGCGGCTTTCAGCGCGGAGAGGAGGCTTTTGGCGTAGGCCGCCTCGTCCTCGAAGTGCGACGGCGCGGTGTGCAGCGTGGGCACGCCGTGCGCGCGCGCGCGCTCAAACGCGCCCGCCGCGCTGTTGTTCCCGACCGCAAGCGCAAAATCGACGTGCAAATCCCCCGCGCCCCGCCTATCAAGCAGCGCCTGAAAATTGCTCCCGCCGCCGGAGGCGAAAACCGCGCATTTGGTAAACAAAGTCAGCCCCCCCTCGTCAGCCTCTCCACATCCCCGTTGCGCTTCAGCCTATACTTTATCCCCGCCCACGTAATGGTCTTCGTAGCCCATGTTTTAAAGTACGACACCATCTGCGCGAGCCTTAGGAAAGGCTGGAGCAGGAGGAAGCGCCCGAAGAACGGCATTTTCCCGAGCGCGGGGTAGAGGAGGGCCACGGCGGTGTGGCCGAGGATGAAAGAGATGGACGCGCCGCCGCCTAAAGCCCAAAAGGAGCGGCCGGTCAACAGCGATACTATAGCCGCCACGGGCAGCAGGGCTATCAGGCTGCCGACTAGGAGGGCCATCGGCAGGGCCGGGAAGACCCATAGGGCATGCTGGTACGACTTGAGGTACATTATCTGGCGTTCGAACCACGAGACGGTCGCGGCCACGGTCGGCAGGAGGTCGTCGGTGACGGTTACGCACTCGGTGACCACCACTGCCTTGCGCTTGTTTTTGAGGGCGAGGGTGGAGAGGCTCATGTCGTCGACGGCGGCGCGGCTCCACGTTTTTTCTACGCCGAGCGCCTCGTAGTCGCGCCGCCTTATCGCCATCGTGCCGCCCCACAGCCCGACGCCGCCTACGTAGCTTGCGGTGCAGAAGCAGGTGTAGATGAAGATGTTGACGTAGGCGTGGCAGAGCTCCCCGACGGAACCGGCGGCCGGGGTGAGCCAGCGGAACCCGGTGGTGACGGTCACCTTGTCGTTTTGCAGGGGCAGCACGATTTCGCGCAGCCACCGCTTCGCAGGCCTTATGTCGGAGTCGGCGAAGACGAACGCGGCGGAAGAGGCGCGCGCCTCGCGGAGGGCGGCGAGCATGTTGTGGTTCTTCTGCGCGCACTCCATTGCGAGGCCGGCCACGGCGAAGCGGGCGCGGGCGTCCTCGGCGAGGATATTTTTGATTTCCGGCACGGCGGCGTCCTCCTCGCTCTCGGTCACGTATATCACCTCGTAGTCCGGGTAGTCAAGCTGCAAGAAGCCGCGCAGGTTGGCCCCGAAGTTCTTAGGGACGCCCTTGCACGGGACGACGACGCTGCACGGCGGCGCGTAGCCCTCGTCGTACGAGGCGCGGAGCCTCTTGTAAACGCGCCGCTGGTAGACGATGGTAAAGAGCGTGGCGGCGAAGTCGCCCGCCACAAGGCACATGCCCAAAACAAAGAGGGCTTTGGTGGCGGCGCTTGTTCCTGCAAGCAGAGTAAGGACAGTCAAAACCGTTCCTTTTCCGTGGGGTTATTGATTGCGGTTTGGGTTTCCGTTGTTATATTTAAAGTAATATATGTTTTGTGCAGGGGAAAGTAAAATGTTTAAGTCTTTTAAGCCTTTTAAGCCTTTTAAGCCTTTTAAGCCTTTTAAAGTCAAAATCTTTTAAATCTTTTTCAGACGAAGCCTACGGCTTCATAACGTGTGGCGGCTAAAGCCGCCACACAACGTCAAAATCAACGTCAAAACCATCCTCCCCGCCGCCTTTGACTTTGACTTTGTGTGGCGGCTCTGCGCCACACGTTATGAAGCCGTAGGCTTCGTCTGAAAAAGATTTTTTAAAGAATTTGACTTTTATAGGCTTCGTCTGAAAAAGATTTTAAAGAATTTGACTTTAACGATTTTGATTTTAATATTATATTATACTGTATTATATATATAGTTAGTCCAACGTTGGTCCAACGAAAGGGCATACCGCTATGGCAGGAATAAAACACGCTGCGGCCGCAGCTACCGCCACGGCTATCGCCGTGGCTCTTTTGGCTTCTTGCGGCCCGTCGCCCAAGGTGTTCGCGCAGCGGATGAACAGCGGCAGCGTCCAGGAGCGGCGCTCGGCGGCGCGGGATCTGCGGGGGCAGCCGCGCAGCTCGAAGCTCGTCCCCTACATCCTGCAGGCGTGCCGCGATTCCGACGCCGACGTGCGCATGTACGGTTTCTACGCCCTTGGGAAAGTCGACCCGCGCGACGGGGACGTCATCTCCGCCATCTTGGACGGGGTCGCCGACACCGTTGTAGACGTGCGCCGCGCCCTGGCCTCCTCCTTAGGCACGCTCTCGCCCTTCCCCAACACCTGCATCCCGCACATGGTGAAGATGCTAACCGACCCCGACGACAAGGTGCGCAAGCTAATCTTCACCGCGCTAAGCGACCTGCAAGGCGCCGGCGTAGGCTCCCTAATGCGCAACATAGACGTCAAAGACGAGGAGCTGCGCCTAGCCGTAATAGGCGTTTTGGCCCAAATAGGCCCGGACGCCAAAGCCGCGCTGCCGAGGCTGAAGCAAATAGCCCAGGAGGACGAAGACCTGAGGTTTAGGGAGGCGGCGGGGCGGGCGGTTAAGTATATTGAGAGGTGAGGGGTTGACGTTGACTTTGACTTTGACTTTGACTTTGTGTGGCGGCTTTAGCCGCCACACGTTATGAAGCCGTAGGCTTCGTCTGAAAAAGATTTTAAAGATTTTGATTTTGATTTTGATTTTAAAGACATTACAAACAGCTAAAGGCCAACCATGACCACAACCACGACCACGGCCACGGCCACTTCGACAACGCGCCTGCTTCCCGCCGCGCTTCCCGCCGCGCTTGCCGCGCTCGCGCTTGCGGCGCTGGCTGCCTTATGTTGCTGCGGGAAAGGCGGCGGCGGGGGCGGGGGCGCTAAGACCGTTGTCGCCTCGTTTTACCCTATGTACATCGCCGCGCTGAACGTCGCGGACGGCGCCAAGGGCGTGCGCGTCGTCAACATGGCTGCGCAGTCCGCCGGTTGCCTGCACGACTACGGGCTCACGCCCGCCGACGCGGCGCTCCTTGAGCGGGCCTCGGCGCTCATAATAAACGGCGGCGGCGCGGAGGCGTTCTTGGACAAGGCCGCCGCCGCGAACGAGAAGCTCGCGGTTATTTACGCGAGCGAGCACGTCGACTTCATATTAGCCGGCGGCGGAAGCGACACCGCCGCCTACGACCTCGGCAGCGACAGCCAGTTCGCCTACGTCGGCGACAGCCTGCCCCTGCCAAGCGACGAGATCCGCGACAGCGCGGCCTATAGCGACGAAAACTACCACGCCCACCATCAGGCGCACGACATCGAGGTGAACATCCACGCGTGGATGAGCCTCTCGAACCACATCCGCCAGATAGAGACCATCGCCGAGCGCCTCTCGGCGTGGGACACGGCCAACGCGGCGGTGTACGCCAAAAACGCGAAGAGGTATACCGCAGCGCTCGCGGGGCTAAGGGAGTCGGCGGCGCGGGACTTGTCCGGCGCGAAAAGCCGCAAAATTGCGGTTTCGCACGACGGTTTCGTCTACTTAGCGAACGAGTTCGGCCTGACGGTAACGGCGGTCATAGAAAAAAGCTCCGGCGCGGCGCCGAGCGCGGCGGAGATAATAAGCGCGGTAAACGCCGTGAGGGCCGACGGGCCCAAGGCGATATTCACCGAGCTTTCGCGCCCCTCGCCGCCGGCGAAGACCGTAGCGGCGGAGACGGGCCTGCCGGTTTTCGAGCTTGACATGGCGGTAAGCGGGTCGGGGGAAAAGGATTCGTACATCCGCGCGATGGAAAACAACGTCGCGACGCTAAAGAAGGCGCTGGAGTGATATGGCCGCAGAACCGATACCTTTTTATATTGCGGGCGGATGCGCGGGCGCGCCCCTTGCGGCGGAGGCTGGGGCGCTTATATGGCATTGACGGATGAGAACGCTGTTTGCGGGGGCTGTTGCACAAAGATAACCGGGCTGTCCGTAAGCATTGGGCAAGCGCCTATAGTTAGGGACGTAAACCTGCACTTGCACTGCGGCGAATTCTCGGTGATAATGGGTCCAAACGGCGCGGGCAAGACGACGCTCTTAAGGGCGATTGCGGGGGAGCTCCCGTTTACGGGAGAGGTTCTCTTCCACCGCTTCGGCGACGACGCGGCCGCCGCCCAAAAGATAAAGCCGCGCATAGGCTACGTCCCGCAGCGGCTTGAGTTCGACCCCGCCGCGCCGATGACGGTCGAAGACCTCTTCGCGCTCTGCCTGAGCGCCCGCCCGAGGTGGCTCTTCCGCGCCCGCGCGTCTAGGCAAGCCGCGATGGACGCGCTTGCCGCGGTGGACGCCGCGCGCCTAATATCGAAGCGCGTCGGCCACCTCTCCGGAGGCGAGCTTCAGCGCGTGATATTGTCGTTAGCCCTCACCCCGCGCCCCGACATCCTGCTTTTAGACGAGCCCGTGAGCGGCGTCGACGCTTTCGGCCTAAACCTATTCTACGAGATGATAAGCAAATTGCGCGCAAGGTACGACCTGTCGATAATAATGGTCTCGCACGACCTGCCGCGCTCGGCAAAGTACGCCGACAGATTAATATT
>JAIRUL010000296.1 GCA_031254445.1 Chitinispirillales bacterium | reverse complement strand
AGCACTACCTCCGCGCCGCGCTTCGACGTGAAGTGGGAGCCGTAGGACCCGTCGTCCAACACCCCGCCCGAGAACTGTATGCGCCTGATGTGCTTGGAGCCGTTGTAGTCGCTGCCGTTTTGGTCGGTATCGCCCTGTCCGTCACCTAGCTCGAACAGCATATTGGCTTTGTAGTTTCCGTACTCGTTGAGTGTGGGGATGCCGTCGCCCGTCGCCCCGATGCGCGCGGTGATCACGCCGGGGATGTGCGGAACAGGGGTGCGCAGGGGCAGGGCGTAAATCTCCTGCTCCGCGCGGACGCAGGTGAACTCGTTGCGGTACGTGTACGCGCCGCCGTCCCAGCCGCCGAAGTGTTTCACCGAAACGAGCAGGTACGTGCCTTCCAGCGAGTCGTTATCTTTGTGCCGGATTGATACACACTGGCCTGCGTGGAACGATGCGCAGTTGCTTTTGCCCTCCCCGAGGGAGTGTTCGACCCACAGCCTGCGGGCGTGGAGTTCGGCGTGGCGTTCCGCCTCGCTCGAGTTGCGCGCCGTCCCGCCGTACTCGTATATGCGCCCCTCGTGCCCGTCCGTTACGTCGCTGATGGCATCCGGCGCGGACTCCGGGGTGCGGTGGTTGTAGGTGCGGACGCGGACGCTTTGGGGCATTAGTTTGGATGACGCAGATATGTCGTTTACGGACTCCACGGCGCTTCCGGCGCTTGTTATCTCGGCAAGGCCCTTGCCTTTCATAAACGGTATAGAGCGGCCTAAGGACGGGAACCTGAAAAACTCGTCGGAGACGATGGCGCGCTCTATCAGGGTGCCGTCGGAGTGTGTTGCCTGCTCAAAGCGGTACCAGAGGCCGTATGCCTCCATGAGCCGCGAGATGAACGCGAGGTGGGTCTCGCGGTGCTGCACGCAAAACTCGCGCTTGGGGTACTTAATGTCGTCCGGCTCGACCTCAAACCGGATATGCTCGGACAGCCCCGCCTCCGTAGCGACGCTTTCAATGGCCTCTAGTACCGTAAGGTTTTGGAACGCGCGGGTGGTGGAGTTGAGCGTCAGGCTGTGCATCCTCGGCTCAAGACGGATGGTATAGCAGGTATCGTCGGAGTCGCTGACACCGAATTGGGTAACGACGCCGCAGTACGGGATCAGCACCCCGTTCTGCACGAAATCAAAGCGGCAGGTTTCGCCGAGGATGGCGGCGCTGGGCGGGGCAAGCGCTGAGACTTTGGACATACGAAAATGGATGACAAACCAATATAGGGCGCCGATGGCGTCGCAACCAGAAAAATCGATAACCTCAAAATTTTCTGAGGGGATGTCCGCTATGGACAACCTATATTTTGCAATGTTGGCGGGCATAAATACTCCTTTTAGGGTGTAATATCCTTATAATATCGTATTTTGCTAGTACCAAAGCAACTTTTTACGAAAAAAATCTTGATTCTCCGCTATTTTCGGATGACCGTAGCACCTATTTGGGTCAGCGCTTTTAACGCAAATCAATGCGTTTTAGGAAAAAAGCGTAACGCCGTCCGCGCGCGATATATCTTTATTTGGTATAAATTAAGCCGTTTCACCCACCCTAATCGGTCACCCAAGGAGCCATTTATGAACAACCGTCAAAACAGCCCCTCCCCACCGCCGCCCCCGAACAGGAATCGGCGCTTAAGCGGTTTTCGCGTGACCTTACGGAGGTAGCGCGGAGCGGGAAGCTCGACCCGATCATCGGGCGGGACGATGAGATCAGGCGGATCGTGCAGATTTTGTCGCGCCGGACGAAAAACAACCCAGTTTTGATCGGCGACCCCGGCGTCGGAAAGACGGCTATCGTTGAAGGGCTCGCGCTGCGGGTCATCAAGGGCGACGTTCCGGAGTGGCTGAAGAGCAAGTCGGTGGTATCGCTCGACGTGGGGGCGCTGGTGGCCGGGACCAAGTTCCGGGGGGAGTTCGAGGAGCGGCTCAAGGCCGTGCTTAAGGAGGTTGCCGAAAGCGGGAACGTCATGCTGTTCATAGACGAACTGCACACCGTCGTGGGCGCGGGAGCCGCAGAGGGGGCCATGGACGCCGGCAACATGCTCAAGCCGATACTCGCCCGCGGCGAGCTCCACGTAATCGGCGCAACGACGCTGGACGATACCGTACGCACATAGAAAAGGACAAGGCGCTGGAGCGGCGGTTTCAGACGGTCGTCATCAACCAGCCGACCGTCGAGGACACAGTATCCATACTGCGGGGGCTGCGGGAGCGGTACGAGCTCCACCACACGGCATAAAAATCAAGGACAGCGCGCTGGTAACCGCCGCAACGCTCTCCGACAGGTATAACCGAACGTTTTCTGCCGGATAAGGCCATCGACCTCATCGACGAGGCTGCCGCGAAGCTGCGCACGGAGCGGGACTCGAACCCCGCCGAGCTCGATGAGGCGATGTGGAGACAAATGCAAATCGAGATAGAGATAGAGGGGCTAAAAAAAGAGAAGGACGCGAGATCGAAGGAAAAGATCACCAAACTGCAAGGCGAACTCGCCGTTGCCCGCGAGTCCACCTCGTCCATGAAGAACCGCTGGGACGCGCAGAAGGCGCAGTCGGACAAGCTGCAGGGCATCCGCGAACAGATAGACCGGGCGCGGGTTGACCTAGAACAAGCCGAACGCGAGTACAACCTCAGCCGCGCCGCAGAACTGCGCCACGGACGCATACCGGAGCTCTAGCGGGAGGCCGTCGAGGAAGAGATCAAGAGCTCAAGCGACGGAAACAGCCTCCTAAAAGAGGAAGTCGGCGAAGAGGACATTGCCGAAATCATCAGCCGCTGGACGCGGATTCCCGTCAGTAAATTAGTCGGGGGCGAGAGGGAGAAGCTCCTATCGCTCTCCGATCACCTGCACAAGCGCGTGATCGGCCAAGACGCTGCGGCGGCCGCCGTTGCCGACGCCGTTTTGAGGGCGCGGGCCGGCTTGAAAGACCCAAATAGGCCCATTGGCAGCTTCATCTTCCTAGGGCCAACGGGGGTCGGCAAGACCGAGCTCGCGAGGGCGCTGGCATTCAACCTCTTCGATGACGAGCGGGCGATGGTGCGCATCGATATGTCCGAATACATGGAAAAACACGCCGTATCGCGCCTGACGGGAGCACCCCCGGGATACATCGGGTACGAAGAGGGGGGCAGCTCACGGAGGCGGTGAGGCGGCGGCCGTACTCGGTCGTGCTCTTTGATGAAATCGAAAA
>JAIRUL010000160.1 GCA_031254445.1 Chitinispirillales bacterium | reverse complement strand
TGCCCCCGCCCTATTATCAAAACACCGTACACCGCCGCCTTTGACTTTGACGTTGACTTTGTGTGGCGGCTTTAGCCGCCACACGTTATGAAGCCGTAGGCTTCGTCTGAAAAAGATTTAAAAGATTTTGACTTTAAAAACTTCTAAGATAAAAATCAAAACCTTTAAAGTCAAAGCCAAAATCAAAACCTTTAAAGCCAAAGTCAAAGTCAAAGTCAAAGTCAAAACCTTACTTCGACAGCTCTAATGTGTACGACCTCGACACGTCGAAATCTCTTATCAAAAATACTACTTTGTCTCTATGCACGCGCAGCACTTTGCCGTACTCTACCGGGTCGTTTGTCCGCAGGGCGAAAGCTTTGCTGCCGTTTTTGAAATCTTCCACTAAGGCTATTCGCTCGCGGGTGTCTTCTAGGACGCCTACGAGCCTTAGGTTTTCTACCCTTGGGAGGCCGGAGGCGTTGGTCGTGTCTTTTACTAACGGGACGAACGGGTCGCGGCCGAAGACCTTGTAGCGCACCAGCTCGCCCTCGGGGCTCTTTTTGGTGACCTGGCTGTCGGGCTTTATGTTGGGCTCGGGCAGCAGGGCCGGGGTCTCGGTTTTGGGCGCTATTTGGGGGCCGGCCGGTTTTTTCTGCGGCGGGGCGGCCTTCGCGGGCTGCGAAGCGGGAGCCGCAGGCGCGGGCGCGGGGGCTGCGGGCGGCTTCGCGGCGGGCTGCGGCTCGGCCTTCTTCATGTCGGCGGCGGCTACGGCGGGTTTGGGCGGCTCGGCGGCGGTTACGCCTTTGGAGGACGACCACGCAATCTCCGGCATTGGGGACCTCGTTAGCAGCACCCTCACTTGGTTGTCGCTGGCCCTGACGTCCATAGGGCCGTTTACGACGCCGCGCATCTTTATGCCTATGGAGACGCCCGAGGCGGTATTGCTCAAAACCAGCTCTTTTACCGGCAGCTCGGCGGGCGGGGTCAGGGTGGCGGCGCCAATGGCGGAGCCGGCGTTGGCAATCAGCACGGTCGCGTTCTGGTACTTCGCCGAGGCCTTCGCTAAGTCGGCGGGGTTGCCGCCTATGACCAAGGGGCCGGTGCCGTTTATGACCAAAATCATCCCGCGCGGGCCGGATTTTATCTCGATATCCTTGACGACGGACCTCTCCTGCGCGGCGGGGGCGGCGGTTTTGGCCGCAGGCGCGGGCTGCGCGGGGGGCGCGGGCTGCGGAACCGGCACCGCTTGCGGGACGGGCACGGCCTGCTGCGCGGGCGCGGCTTTGGAGCCGGCGTCCTGCGCGTACGCGAGCCACGCCGCGCAGAGGGCGGCGGCAGTTATAAAGACGAATTTACGCATTGTTCCCCTGTGCATCAGCGCCTCGACGAAAACGTGGTCAGCTCGAAAGTCGCGAACACCGACGGCGGCCTCTCGTCGTAGTAGCCCCCGCCCTTGCCGTCGCCGCCCGGCGCGAAGCCCGAATAGCCCGGGTTCGCGTTTATCGACACGTTGGCCAAGTTCACTATGAGCTGGAAGTTCGCCAAATAGCTAAACAGCTGCCCCAAATTGTGATAGTTGCCCGACACCGCAACGTTGTACTTATTCTCTACGTAGTACTCCTTCACCACGTCCGGCATGGGCGTGAAGCGCGTCGTAATTATGTTGCTGCGCTTGTTGACGGCGTTCATCTCGCGAATCAGGCGCGGCACCTCCTTCTGGTCTGGGAAGATGCTTTTGAGCGAGTCTAGCTTGGCGCTAAGTATGGCTATCTCCACGCGCAGCTTCTCAAGCTGGGGCTTGAGCGCGTTTATCTTGAGCAGCTCCGCCTCCACCTTTTCTTTCTTCGCGGCGAGCGTCTTTATCTCCTCGATCTTGGGGGTGAGGTAGCCGTCTACCCACAAATAGCTGACAAGGCCGATGACCGCGACGGCTATCAGGACGTTCCTGACGCCCGGATCCTTAATGTCTATCTTGAACTTCGCCTTTGCCGGCTTCGCTCCCTTTGCCGCCGTCGCCATTATTTCCCCCCTCCCGCCTCGTCGGGCTTCGCCTTGCCGCGCTTGCCGCGCTTGCCCTGATTGCCGCCTGCGCCCTCGCCGGCCTTGGGCTCTGCCGGCTCAAGCTCCGGCCCGAGGCCCATGTCGCTGTTCAAAGCGCAGTGGACGTTGAACTTGTACACTTTCATCTCCTGCGGGCCCTGTATCTGCTCAACGCTTACCAACCCCACGTCCCTTATGTACTCCGCCTCCTTGAGGTTGTTCATGTAAATAGCCACATCGGCGAACGCGTACGTCCGCGCCTCCAAGACTAACTTCGCGCCCTCCTCTTTCACCGAGACGAGCCACGTGCGCTCCGGCCGGGAGCCGCTCAGTATCTCTAAAAGGCGCACCCACTTCTCGCGGTCTACGCTTATGCGCTCGAGCGCCCGTATCTTCTGGTCGGTTATCTGCTTCTCCTCGCGGAGCTTGTTTATCTCCGCCTGTATGTGCTTGTTGGCCGCTATCTCCTTCTCTATGGCCGCTATCTCCTCCGTGAGCTGCGCCGACTTGTCGTTCAGGTAGATGGTGGTCAGCGCCATCCCGATGGCGAGCGCGAAGAGTATAATGGCCGGGTACACGATGGAGCGGGGCAGGGCGAGGCTCCGCTTGCGCACCCTATACTCCGCCGGGAGGAGGTTTATCTCTATCCTGTCCACCATCTATTGCCCCGGCTTCCTGAGCGCGAGGCCCACGGCCACGGTGAGGAGCGCGCCTATGCTCTCCACGTCGGTGCTGCCGAAGAGGTTTTTGTTGTACGAGACGTGGGCTAGCGGGTTCGACACCTGCACTCTGGTCTGGTGGCGCGACTCTAGAAACTGCGCCAAGCTCGGCATATACGCGCCGCCGCCCGATAGCACCATCTTGTCTATGGAGTCGGTCTTCTCCGAGCTTTTGTAGTACGAGAACGCGAGGTCGATGCCGCTGGACAGCTCCTCCGCCGCGTAGCCGACGCTCTGCTTGACCTGGCTCATGTCGACGCCCGCCGTCTTGCCCCTAAGCGCGAGCACCGCGTCTTCGTTCGATATGCCGAGGTTGCGCTGCAAAATGCGGTTGAAGAACTCGCCCGCCGTCGAGATGTCGCGCGTCGAGTGGTAGATGCCGTCCTTTATGAACGTCAAGCTCGTCACGCTGTGCCCGATGTTCAGAAGCGCCACCGTCCCCATGTCCGAGAGCCCGGCGCACTCGAGCGCGTAGCTGTTCGTAATGGCGAAAGCGTCCACGTCCACGATGACCGGCACGAGCGCCGCGTCGTAAATGAGGTCTAGGTAGTTCTGCATGACGTGGTTCTTCGCCGCGACCAAGAGCACCTCCGCCTCGCCCGTGTCCGGGAAACGGCGCAGTATCTTGTAATCGAGCGTGATGTCGTCGGCGTCGAAAGGGCTGCGCTGGCTCGCCTCCCAGAGTATCAGCTCGTCGGCGTTGCCGTCGTCCTCTATCTTGAACGTCACCTTGTCGGAGATGATGCCGTGCCCGCCCATCGAGAAGACGACCTCGCGGATGGAGGGGTCGCACTGGTTGACAATCTGGGTAATAGAGTCTATGAGCGCGTCGCGCTTCTTTATCTCGCCGTCCTCGATAGTCCCCTTGGGCAGCTCCTTGATGCCCGCCGCCTCGAGAAAGTAGTTGCCCTTTTGGTGGCGCAGCTTGACAATCTTGAGGGTGTGGTTGCCGATGTCCAACCCGACGGTGGAGTTCTGGCCGCGCCTGCCTCCGAATAGGCTCATATCCCCCGCCCCCCTACCTGATGCCTTCGTTTACCCACGACGAATCGCCCTCCTCCGACACCTCAAGCCTAAGCGTGCACTCCTTCGCCTTGACGACGGATCCGCCCGTGCCGGTCGACGTTATCTTTAGGAGCGGCGCGCCGCCCCTGTTTTCCCGCCTAAACGCGACGGCGAAGCTATCCCCGCGCTCGTCCGGCCCGCCCGCTATCCCCTCGCTCCACCCGCGCGACTCCGAGAGCTTGGTAAACGCCTCCTGCAGCCCCAACTCGCACTGCGAAAGCGCGCGCCTGTCGTCGTCCGCCTTGCCCGCCTCGAAAGTGCGCATGAGCGCGAATATCGCCGCCGCAAGCACCAAAAGCGACATGGCGCAAACCGCCAAACGAAGCGCGACGCCGCCGGAATTATATTTCGTATCGGTCATCATATCCAATAAAAAAAATGCCCAACCCCCGCGCTATGCGTTCCCGCGCAAAGCGCCGACATCAGATAATATAATATCCGCAACGGCGCTTTGCAACTTTTTTTACCGCATCTGCAAAAGCGTCCGCTGCTTCTCGAATATGAACTTCACTATCTTATCGCGCTGCTGCTGCTCTATCAGCACGAACTGCACTAAGTGCCTGTACCTCGTCGCGGCGCCCTTCCCCTCGACCGGCAGCACCTTGAGAATCTTCGACCTTATGCCGGAGAGCGTCGCGCCGGGGATGCTCAGCGTGAGCAAAATCGTGTCGCCGGCCGCAAGCGGAACATCCGCTATGAAGCAAACGCCGCCGCCGCTTATGTCTATCGTGTGCGCGGCGAACTCATCCGTAAACGCCCGCTCCTCCGAGTCTATCCTCTCTATCACCTTGTACTTGATCGGCATGTTTATGTCGAGCCGCATGTACTGCCTATGCTGGTTGCGCAAAAGCTTCATGGTGTGGAAAAAGTTTATCAGCCCCGCCGCCTCCGCGTCCCGGACCCGCGCCGACACGCTGTAGGCCGCGTCCCCCTCCCGCAAAAACGCCAGCCTGATCTCCCACCCCCCCACGCTGACAAGCCCGCCGAAATCCTCGACTATGCGCGCCGTGAACCAAAACTCCCCCACGTGCGACACCATCGCCCCGATAGAGTGCGGCTTCTGCCCGCCCCCAGGCCCCGGCACGACAAGCGTCACCTTCTGCCCCACGCTCATGTTGCGCGTGGAGTAGAGGCGCTGGTCGGCCGCTATCACGCCGTACCCCAGCTTCTTGCGCAAACTCAAAAGTATCTCTTCCTGCTCCTGAACGCGC
>JAIRUL010000169.1 GCA_031254445.1 Chitinispirillales bacterium | reverse complement strand
GTCGCAAGCTCCTCGTCCTTCTTCCGCTTCTCCTCTATGAGCAAGCGAGTGGCCTGGCTCACCTTTTTGACGGCCTCCTCATTTTCGCGCAGGACATTCATTTTGTCCTGATAATAGGCTATGAGGGTCTCGAGCGCGGCGCCGGATTCGTCACCCGACAGCGACTTCTTGAGCGCCCAAAGCTGGTCGAGCGCTAACTTCGCGTTGTCCTTTTCTCCTTTCAAAAGCTTCTCAGAGACGTCGTGCATGCCTTCGGCCACGTTTACCGCGCGCGCGTCTAAGAGGATGGAATAAAACCGGTTGGAGTCCACCACGCTGCTGCCGGAGACCGCCGCCGCCTTGCCCGCCATGTGTACCGCTACGCCCTGATTCATACGCGCCCTGCCTTTCTGCCGCCTTTGCCGCCGCCTGACGCGGGGCTCTTTTTATTGATAATTTTGTATGTTTTCTTATCTGAGGCGCCCTCGGGTAACGGCGGCGCTTTACTCTCCGCGAAAGGCAGCGCGTCTACCGACGAGCCGCTCCTGTGGATTTTGACGGTGTACTCGAGAAGCTCTTCGGCCTCAAGCTCAAAGCCCATGTCGCGCAGGTCGCTGATGCTTACGGCTAAGTCGTTGTCGCCGATGCCGCTTATCAGCGCGGTCACGGCGCGGTGGTAGGACTGCCCGTCGCAGAGCTGTATAGCGGCTTTGCGCAGGGCGTTCCAGCTTGAGGTCTCGCCCGGGGCGAGGCTTGCCGCCCGCCTGCCGCACTCGAGCGCCTTGTCGTACTGCTTGAGCTCCATGTATATGCCCGCCATGTTGACCTGTACGCCGGCGTCGGACTTGTTCAGCGCGGCGGCCTGGCCGTAGCGCTCCAAGGCGGCGGCGTGATCCCCGAGGCGCTCGCAGACGAACCCGAGGTTTTTGTAGGCGGAGCCGAAGCGCCCGTCGCAGCTTATCGCCTTTTCAAACGCCTCCTTGGCCGGCTCGAAGCGGTTGAGCGACATATAGGAGTTCCCAAGGTTGTACCACGCCTCGGTGAAGTCGGAGCGCACGGCGAGCGCGCGCTCGAAGTAGGTGGCGGCAAGCGCCGCGTCGCCCTTCTCGGCGTAGTAGTTCCCCGTATTGCACAGCGCCCCCGCGTTTTGCGGCTCAAGCTCCAAAACCTTGGCAAAAGCGCTATTGGCCTCCTCTAAGCGGCCAACGGAGAACTCGAGCATGCCGAGGTTGTTCCAAGCCTCAACCCTATCGGGCTTGAACTCCGTTAGGCGCTTGAAGAGCATGCGCGCCTCCTTGAAGTCGGAGCGCCGAAAGAGCACGTTGGCGAACTGCAAGAGGAAGCTGTAGGCGCGCGAGTGGTGCTTCATCGCGGCGCGGCAGAAGCCCAGCGCCTCGTCGTACCGGCCCACCTCGCAATAGCGCTGCATTAACTCCAGCGCGCCGCCCAAGTCGGTTGGGTTCTTGTCGCAGCGTTCCTTGATCTCTTCTATTGACGTATCGCTCGGTGCCACCGTATTCCCTCCGCTACTATAAATATATATATTTTCGGCGCTTAATACAATAATATCATACTTTCACAAAAAATTCAACCCCCGCGTGCGGCATATTTTATTTTTACCGTATGGACAAGACCAAACTGAAAGAGCAAGTCGAGACAATCCGCCAGGCGTTCGGGTACGCAAGCAGGTTCAAGAACGAAGCCTTTGTCATCAAAATCGACAGCGCGCTCATCTCCAACCACGCCCTCTTCCCCGTGCTTATCAAGGACTTGGTAATGCTGCGCCGGATGGGCATACGGATAATCTTAGTCCCCGGCTCGCGGACGCGGATAGACGAGGTGCTCGCCGCCTACAAAGTCGAGTGCCCCTACGTAAACGGCGTGCGCGTCTCCTACCCGGAGGCCATCCCGTTCATAAACATGGCCTCTTTCGACGTCTCAAACCGCATCATGACCATGCTCGCCGAGAACGAAGCCGGCGCTGTCATCGGCAACTGGGTCAAGGCGCGGGGCATCGGCGTGCGCGGCGGCGTCGACTACCGCCACTCCGGCGTGGTCGAGAGCCTGCAGACCGACGTGCTAAACAAGCTATTAGACGACGGCATGATACCCATCTTCCCGAACATCGGCTGGAGCACGAAAGGGAAACCCTACAACCTCTCGTCCAACGACTTGGCGTTCACGATAAGCGTGCAGATGAAAGCCTCCAAGCTCTTCTTTGTGACCGAGCACGGCGGCATACAGGCAAGCCATTTCAAAGTCCCCGACGAAGCCTACGTCTCCGAGTCCGGCATCCTCTCGCAGATGACGATGGCGCAGGCCGGCCAGTTCTTAGATCTAAACAACGAGTATGAAAGCGACCACGACGCCGAGCGCGACCTCGTCTCCTACGCCTACCGCGCCTGCAAGCAGGGCGTGCGCCGCGTGCACATCATCGACGGCCGCGCCGAGGGGATGCTACTGCAGGAGATTTTCTCCAACCGCGGCCTCGGCACGATGATCTACGCCAACCGCCATGAAAACATCCGCCCGATGACGGCCACGGACATCCCCGGCGTCCTCTCGCTGATGCAGCCCAAAGTAGAGAGCGGGGCGCTGGTGGCGAGAAACGACCACGACTTAGCCGAGAAGCTTGGCGACTACGCCGTCTACGACGTAGACGGAACCCTCCACGCCTGCGGCGCCCTGCATATATTCCCCGGCAGGCAGGGCGAAATCGCCGCGATAGTCGTCGACGAAAAATTCGCGAGCAGGGGCATAGGCAAAAAGATGATCTCCTACCTAATAGAGCAAGCGACTAGAGCCGGCCTAAAATCGGTCTTCGTACTAACAACGCTGTCCGCCGACTGGTTCAACCAGCTAGGCTTCGTAGAGGCCAAAGTAGAAGAGCTGCCGGAAGGCAAGCGGGAGAAATACAATAAGGATAGAAACAGCCTAGTGCTGAAGTACGAAATATCGGAGCAGAGGGAGAGGGAAGGGATTAGGGTGGAGTAAAATTATTTATTTCTATATATGCACCAAAACGGATTCCCGTCGTCATCCCTAAACCTAAAGACCCTGTCTTTTCTCCGCATCTCCACCGGCATTATGAACTCAGCGTTCATGTAGCTGGTCCGGCAACCCTTGAGCTCCACCTTTTCGCCCTTTGGGAAGTTTATGTCTTGGTTGAGCGCGAACCACATCGGCCCGAGGTGGACGGGGATCTCGTCCTTTGAGCCGTCCAACGTCACTATCAGCCTGACGGCGACGCCCATGTCTTTCATCGGGGTGGCGGTATCAACCTTTACCACCGTGGCCACATATGTTTTTAGATTGTAATTATCGAACAGCTGCTCGTACCGCGTACCGAACCCCCAACCGTCGCTGCCGCGAAAACGAAAGGACTGCTGGGCATTGGCGGGTGAGAAAATAGGAGCGGCGGCAAAAACGGCTATCGCTGTCACCGCGTACGCCAACATCATTATTCTGTCGCCCAACATTGCCGGCCGCTTAACAAACATATACTAATCCTCCGTAAAAGCAACGCTCAGTGTTCAGCGCTCAACGCTCAATGAAAGTCAAAAGATTAAAGCCAAAAAACATTAAAACATTGTTCTTCATTGAGCGCTGAGCGTTATCTTCTTACCCTTTGTCTTTCCGAATCATATCGTCAATCTCCTGCTGCACTTTCGCCTTGAAGAGCGCGTCTTCTAGGTCTTGCGCGACTTTCCTCCCCTGCCTCAGGACGTCGGTGCGCTTCTCTAGGAGGGTTAGCTCAAGCTCGCGCTTCCTATTCTCCTCTCTGCGCAGGCGCAGGAGTATGATGCTGTGCCCGATTGATATTCCGAGCAGCAGTATAAACGCCTGTACTATCCAAAACAGCAGATTGCTCTCAATCATAACGCTATACATCCCCTTTGATAGTGAGCCGCCAACGTTCTATTTGGTAATATGCTATCGGCGAAGCAGAAAAAGCCATTCTCAACCCCGCCTCCCCATCCCGCCTACTAATAATATACTATACCGCGCGCCCGCAATGCAAAATAAAATTAAATCGCGTAACGGTCGGTATTAAAATTCATCCTCCTCGCGAAGCTTACAAGCTGCTCTAAGAGCTCCTTCTCCTCGATTGTGCAAGCGCCGCCCTTGTACTTGGCGTAGTAGTCGTTCAGCGCCCCCTCGTGGACGGGGTAGAAGAAATCCTCTAGTTTGCTCTTTGAGAGCGGCACCGCGAACTTGTCTACGATATCCATCAGGCCGCGCAGGCGGTCGCACACTTTTGCGGACGGGCGCTGCTGCAACATCTCTAAGCCTTTTATTATTGTGTTTTGAAGGGCTAACGAGTTTCGCTTTTTATCGATGTCCGCGCCGTAGAGCTTACTTAGGTAGTCTACCGTCTCAAGCTCCGCGGCCACGTGTTCTTCGCCGCCCCACTTCTCGAGCTTCTGCATCTGCGCGTCCCAGCGGTTTTGCAGGACGTAGCCGACGGGCGAGCTGCAGTACGCCGGAATCGGGTAGTTTAGGCGCGTGAGGACGTTTAGGTTGTGTTCGTTTTGCTCCATCCAGCCCAAGAACCTGCTGTCGGTGTCCTTGGCCATGAGGTCTAGGAAGTAGCCCGACAGGTCTTGGCGGGAGCTGTAGAAGAGGTCGGCTAGGGTGAAGACGCAGGCGTCCGGGTGCGACATCCAAGCGTCGGGTTTTCCGCTGCCTTGCGGCATCCCTTTGGCCGGCACGACCCAGCCGCGCAGCTCCGCTTCGGGGCTGTGGGAGATGAGCACCGACCACGAACTGTTCTCGCCCGTCATGCCGCTCTCCATCTGCACGGCGACGGTGTCGTAGTGCATGCGTTCTATGCGGTACGACATCACCGATTTGAGCTCTAAGTTGTAGACGGTTTTTTCGTATGACGATTGGCGCTTGACGGCGAGTATCTGCTGCGCGGCGGCGGCGAAAGCTAAGAGGCGCTCGTGGTGGTAGTACGGCAGTATCTTCATCTCGAAGAGCCGCCGCCCGTTCCCGAACTCGCTTAGGTTGCTCGGCGCTTTGGAGAGGTCGTCCAAAAACGCGGCAAGCGTCGGGTGCCTGCTGTCTTCCGGCAGCCCAAGCTGCAGGGCGCGGCAGGCGTAGGCTAAGTTTTGGATCGTCTCTATGCCGCTTATCTCGCAGAAGAACCACGCGCACGAGGTAAACGCGAAGAGCATGAACTTCTGCGCCTCGAGGAGGCGGCGTATCTCCGCGGTGAGCTCCTCGCCGAAGACGAACTTGCCGCCCGCCTGCGCCCGCAAAAAGTCGGACATCTTGTCGAGCGACGGCTCCCACATCACGTTTATATACTTGTCGCGCAACGCCCACGGGTCGTTGAAGAGCGTGGAGAGACGCCCCTCGAAGTGAAAGTCTATCTGCGACTGGAGCTTCTGAAGCGCTTGCCTAAGCGGGCCGCGCCACGCCTGATTCCACTCGGGCTTGCCGCCCGTCTGGCAGCCGCAGTCGCGCGACCACCGCCCCACGCCGTGCGCGCAGCTCCAAGAGCGCCCCTCGCCGAAAGCGTCGCCGAGCATTACCTCGTACTCGGGCGGGTTGATTGACAAATAGTAACCAAAGTTGACCGGCTTTATGCCCATCTCCGGCGCGATGCTCGTGAAAAAGTAGGCGAGGCACATGTCGCCGTAAGCCTTGTGGTGGCCGAAAGTCTCGCCGTCGGTGGCGATAGTGACAAGCTGGTTCCTGCCGTCGTTATTGTCGTAGCACCCGTTTATGCGGTTCCCGAGCGTCCGCGAATCTTGCAATAGGTTATTGAAACTGACCTCTTTCGACAGCCCTTCGTCGAAGAAAAAGACGTCTATGTGCCCGTCTAACTGCTCGCCGCCGCTCGTGCGCGGGAAAATGCGATAGGGGCGGCGGGTGTCTATTGGCGCGTGGTTTGTACTCACCCACTCGCTGTCGCCCATCCGCCTAAACGACTCCACCTGATTCGGCGAGAGGATGACATACCCGATCTTCTCCTCTATCAAGCACAAAACCGTTTCCATGTTGATGGCGGCCTCGCCGAGCCACATCCCCTCGGGGTCGCGGCCGTACCTTTTCCTGAAGAAGTGCTTGGCCCACCGTATCTGCGTGAGCTGGTCGCGCCGCGAGGAGAGCGGCATGATGATGTGGTTGAAGACCTGAGCCACCGCGTTCCCGTGCCCGCCGAAGCGCACCGCGCTCTCCTTGTCGGCGGCTATAACCTTGCGCGCCGTGACGGGGTGGTAGCGCTCCATCCATGTAAAAAGCGTCGGGCCGAAGTTGTAGCTCATGTTGTGGTAATTATTGTGGATGCCCGTGATCATCCCTTTCGCGTCAAGCAGGCGCGAGTAGGCGTTCGGGCGGTAGCACTCGTCGTAGATCCGCTCGTTCCAGTCGTGGTAAGGCGCGGCGGACTCCTGCTCCTCGATAATATCTAGCCACGGGTTCTCGCGCGGCGGCTGGTAGAAGTGGCCGTGCACTATCAGATACTTATTGCCAGTCATAGGGCTGTCCGTTCGGGTATGTTATGATTTTTCCCATAAGCCTGTTTCTGAGGATGTCGACCCCCTGCGCGATGATTTCGCCGCGCACTTCGCTGTAATTGTCGAACCACGACTCCACCTCCTCGTTGATGCGCGTGTAACACTTGTCGCCGATGCGCCTGTCGCCGATTTGAACCTCCACGGCGCTTTTTTCGCCGTCGATCACCACGTTTCTAAGCCAGCGGATGCTCATGTCTGCCCGGTACTTTCGTTTCTCTGTTTTACGTATAACTTCAATATAACTCATTCCCAACCATTATACAATACCCGCCGCAATAAAAAAAGGGCGGACACGCGTATCCGCCCATGCAACTAGCCGAAGCGCCGCCTTAGCGCGCCGCGACCTCCACCGCCTCGGGGAAGAAGTACTCCTCCGGGTTCAGCTGCTTGTCCCGCAGCCAAAGCTCGTAGTGCAGGTGCGGCCCCGTCGTCATCCCCGACATCCCTACCGTCCCTATCTCGTCGCCGCGGGCCACCGTCCTCCCCCTCGCCGTGCGCACCGAACCTAAGTGGGCGTAGACCGTTTTGAAGCCGCGCCCATGCGTTACCGTCACGCGGTGGCCCCACACGGGGTCGTTCTCTATCATGGTCACGATGCCCACCGCCGTGGCGACCACCGGGACGCCCGCCTCCGCCGCCAAATCGGTCCCGTAGTGCATCTTCTGCTTGCCGGTAAATGGGTCGCGGTCCATGCCGAACTGCTTCGATACGATGGAGCGCGAACTCGAAACCGGGCGGCAGACCGGAACCGTGTCGAAGAGCCCGCGCCCCTCGCCGACCATCGCGTCGACAAAGTTCGCCACGGCTTTCTCGTACTCGCCGATGTGGCGCAGCACCGCCGCCGAGGAGAGCCCTACCGCGGGCGTCTTCTGCGGGGGCTTAATGGGCAGCGGCTTTTTGGGGAGCCCGATCGTATCCTTATGCTGCTCCCTCTTCTCCTCTAGGCGCGCTGTCCGCTCTTTGAGGGCGCTTAGGTGCTTGAGGGTCGACCCGATGTTGTTGTGCAGGCGCTCGTTCTGCTCCATAAGGCTGCTCTTCTGCGAGCGCTCCTGCTCCGTGAGGATAAGCCTATTTAACGGGACGAAGTACCCCGCGACGCCCACCGCGGCCATCAGGACGAGCGCGATAACAATCCAAAGAGACACGCGAACCGAACGCACACGCCCGCCGCTGGCGGGCACAAGATAAACAGAACGTCCTTTTTTCATCTACACCGCTTTCCTATGCTATACATTAAAAAGATGCCTTTCCCCCGCGCGAGCGCCCCGCAAAAACTTTGCGTACGCGCCTAGCGCCTAGGCGGCATGCACGGCGCGCTAGAGCCCGTGGAGCCCCCTATACGCCGGCGTCCGCGTCGTCCGCGACGTCTTTCCGCGCGGCTTTGTGAACCTCTTTTATCTTCTCGTTTATCTCGGCGATCTCCGCGTAGAGCGAGCGGATGTTCTCAATAGCCTTGGTGACGACAAGATCCCCGCCGGCGTCCGCCTCGCGCGCGTCCTGCGCCAGGTCGTAAAAGCGCTCGCCGATGTCCAAGAAGTTGCGCTCAATCTTGCGCTTGGCCGACATCTCGTCTATCTTCAGCTTGCCGACCTTGGTGTACTCCTCAATCTTCTCAGCCGACATAACCGCGCCGTCCCGCAAACTCTTCTTGATCTTCTCCCACACATTGTCCATGTCCATAATTACGCCTCCTATATGATTAAAGAGTGGTTTTTACGATACTTAGCGCTAAACTTGTTTACCTAGGCGCATTGCTTGCGCCCAATACTCAATAAAAATCAAGAAATTAATGTCAAAACCGCCGGGCGTTAACCTTGGCGTTTATTGAGCATTGTTTCCCCGCCTCCCGTCTATAATAAAATATATTAGGGTAATTCAATATTGCAAGCAAATAAAATGTGCAAATTTAACGGAAAAATAAGCGCTGGCATGAGGCCGCTAAACAACCCGAGTGCACTTCACAAGGACTTCTTTGGCGCTGCCATGGCTTTCGGGCAAATCATTTTGCCAGTCTCCGGCATGGACGCGGCGGACAAAATCAACGCGTAGCCCGGCATCCTCGCACATACGCGATATAGAATCTTTCGTGTACCGCCTATCGCATACGAATAGTTCTACGGGCAATTCCGACCCTACTAAAAATTGCTCCCTTCTATAAAAAACCTCGCTATCTGTGTCAAAAAACATAAGATCCGGATTGAAAACTTCCCCCGAACGCTGCATCGTTTCGCTTGCACCCAACTCAAACAACGTATTCGGGTCTTTGCTAAAAGCAAACTCCCTTACCTTTCCCCGCGTTAACCCGCTATTCATAACAGATATTAACGCCGTTCCCCCGGGTTTTAAGCACGTGGCGATATTCTTTATAATTTTTACATTATCCGCCTCTTCCTTAAAAGAACCTATCACGTCATATAAGCAAATAACCGCGTCCGCTTGCTCCGGCAAGTCGAGGTCTCGGCAATCGTCAACTTGAAACGTTAGTTTACCCGACGGCGGCATTGACGGCTGATTGCGCTTACATGCCTCAATGTTTTCTTCAACATAGTCAAACGCGCGCACAACAACCCCTTTAAAGGCTAATCCTATAGCGTGCCTACCGGTGCCGCACCCAAAATCAAATACTACAGAATCTTTACGCAACCTGCATTCGGAAAAAATAAACGACACCTCCGTATCGGTATATTTTGTATACGGCTTACTCTGTCCGCCGAACATACGCTTATACGCCTGCTTTACCGTTTTTTCCGAGCTTCTAAGTATGCTTTCTATTTCAGCCTTTTCGAGGGGAAACGGCTCTTGATTACGAAATGTGAACGCAAACCACTCCCAGCATTCTTGTAACGCCCCCATTTTCCAATTTATGCCTTTGTCTTCCAACGCCTTTATTTTTGACTCTATATTGGAATGATCAACACAAAAATTAGTATTTACCTGAGCGGTTGCCGAGCCTATCTTACACTCAATGCCGGCGTCAATGTAATGAACTTTCTTAGATGCGAAGTTAAGCAATTTACCAACCCTACCGTTGCCGCTTATATACTTAGGATCGCAATTTCTACGCGTAGCCTTTTCTAACGCCCGCACCGCGTAAGGATTGGATGTTATAAGGCCCCAAGCGTAGTCATTCGACATTCCCCATATATGGCGCAACAAATGAGACCCTATGCCGTTGTTTTGATAATCTGTATGGACAACAAATTGGGTAACCCAAGACACCGTTCCATGACTATGCAAGATCGCTCTCAACGCTATCGCGTAACCAATCAATTTTTCATCATAACTGGCCACATATAAGCCCGTGTTCTCATTGTTAAGCCAACTCTGCAACCTTTGGGCGGAAAGTTTTATATGCTCCCCCTTGCGGCCGCTGCGGCCGCTGCGCTCGCCCCAAACACCATAATGCTCAGAATAAATCTTTGCGCAATCCGCTATAGCAGATTCCATATCGGTCGGTAGGATATTAGTGTAAGTAATATTATCTAAGGGAAGTCTGCTCATTTTTTTAAGTCTCAACCCTCAATAAAAAACCTTTCGCAATTCTCAACTTTTTTATCTCCGGCACACTTTATGCGCCCAACGCTCAATAAAAAACCAAAGAGATTAATGTCAAAACCGTCGAGCGCCAGCCTTAACGATTATTTGAGCATTATTTCCCCGCCCCCAGTCTATAATAAAATATATTATAGTATATGGCCAATTCAACCCTAAACTGTTTTTTGTTGACCGCGCACTATCGGGACAGCGGGCGCAAGTTCGAAATTACGCTCTGGGCGGCTGGCGGCTCCGGGGAGCGGGCTAGGATCCTCGTGGACGACTTCCGGCCCATGTTCTTCTGCCCGCGAAGCGTGCCGGGAAGCGAGACGGAGGGCGCGCAAGAACGGAAACCGCTGCCCATGCGGTCGTTTGATATGCGGGAGGTCGACTGCCTCTACTTCGACACGCACGCGCAGATGCTCCAAACGGCGCGGCGAATGCGGGCAAACGGGCACCGCGTCTACGAATCCGACGTCAACCCCCTCTCAAGATACCTAATGGAGCGGATGGTCAGCGGGTCGATGCGGGTCGCCGGCGAACCAATGCGGCAGGGGGCGTTCGCAAACTTCAAAAACCCGCATCTGCGGGGATGCGAATTCATACCGGAGCTGCGGGTTATGTCGATTTGCGTTGATGCCGGGGAGGGCGAGGAACTCCGCAGGATTGGCTGCGCGGAGGACAATAGGGAGACGCGCTTCGCGTTGGTTGATCAACGATTGGGGGATGACAGGCAACGGGACGGCGGAAATAATCAATACGGTGATAACCGCCAACACGGCAACAACCGTGAGCCCGGAAGCGGCCATCCCAAAATCGAGACACGGCAATGCAAGGATGAACATCAGCTATTAACCGACTTCCTCACCTATATAAAGCAGCGCGACCCGGACGTCATTATCGGCTGGAAGGCCGCCGGCTTCACCCTCCGCATACTCCAAGAACGCTGCACCAAACACGGCATCCGCTTTGAGATCGGGCGCGAAAACGGGAGCCGCGTCGCGAGCTCCGAGCGCAGGCGGGAGTGGCGCGGCGGCGGCGCTTCCACAAAAACCGTTTGGACGGCGCGCGTCCCCGGGCGGGTGGTCATGGACGTCCCCACCATGCTGCGGGCGTACAACCGCTCCGCCGACGATTGCCACATCGACTTCACCGACTGCTTGACAGGAGCGAAAGACATCCTCAACATCTTCACAAGCGCCGATATCCTCCCAAACGCCATCGAGCGCTCGCGGCGCAGCGGGCAGACGCTCGACGGGACCGGCGGGAGCGTGGCCTCGTTCGACCACCTCTACCTGCCGCGCCTCCACCGCGCAGGCTTCGCGGCCATAGACACCGCCGACATCGCGCAGCCCACAAAGCCGCTGCCCGGCGGATACGTGCTGGAACCAACGCCCGGCCTATACGACAATGTCCTAGTCTTCGACTTCAAAAGCCTATACCCCTCTATCATAATGACATTCATGATTGACCCGCTAGGCTTCAAAATCGATGACGCCGACAGGATAAAAACGCCTATCGGCACCACGTTCTCAAAAAACACCTCAATCATGCCGGAGATTATCCGCGAGCTGATGGCCGCGAGAGCCTTAGCCGTACAGCTCAAAAATCCGTACCTCTCGCAGGCGATAAAAATCCTCATGAACAGCTTCGCCGGCGTTTTGGCGTCAACCGGCTGCCGCTTCTTCTCGGACGAGGTGTCCCCCTCCATCACCCTCACGGGGCAATACATCCTTAAGTCATCCATCGAACACATAGAAAACTCCGTCGGCAAAAAAGTAATCTACGGCGACACCGATTCCATCTTTGTCAACATGGGAAAAGAGATGAAAGGGAACGCAAACGAAATCGGCGCGAAAATATCCAAAGAGACCGGCGTCTGGCTGCGCGAGCGCCTGCTTGAAGACTTCGGGGTGAAATCGGCGCTTGAACTAAAGTACGAAAACCACTACCGCCATTTCTTCATCCCATCGCTTAGGGGCGGCGACACCGGCCTTGGGACAAAAAAACATTACTGCGGGGCGGAGGTGAATAGTGACGGCGCGATGGAGCTGACATTCAAAGGGATGGAATCGGCCCGCAGCGACTGGACGGATTTGGCGAAAGAATTCCAACACGAACTATTCATACGATTCTTCTCCGGCAAGCCGCTAGAGGACTACGTTATCGCCACCGCCGAACACTTGCAGCGCGGCGACTTCGATCAAAAACTAATCTACAGGAAACGCGTAAGAAAAGAACTCGGCGACTACACAACAAACATCCCACCGCACGTGCAAGCCGCAAAACTATTGGACACGCCGGTGCGGGCGATACGGTACTATATAACCAAAAACGGACCGCAGCCGGTAGAAAAACTGTCGGCCCCGTTAGACTATCAACACTATATAGACTGTCAGCTAAGACCAATAGCCGATTCGATTTTAGTATGGATGGGCGCGGATTTCGATAACCTTGTATCGGGCCAACAGGAGCTATTCTAAAATCATGGCTGGGATATTTAATATGCGGCTTACATCATACGCCGCTCTATCAATCATCACCGTAGCGATCATTGCCGTATCTGCGGATGAGCATTCCGAATATGCCGGCAGAATAAACTTCATATCCGAATACTACTTCTATCAAGACATCCGCGCGTTCTTCAACCACAAAAACGGCGAACTCCGCGACGCCTACATGGCCTCCGCGCTCACGGAGTTTGAGGCAATGGCTGTATCGGTCGACACCGTGTTTCATTTCGGCATACGGTATGACAACTATCTGGGGATGGGGCGGCAAACTGGGGCTATTGTCTTCGACCCGCGCGACGTCCGCTACTCCGTCATCCCGCTTTTCGAGTTTCGCCGAAAAGAAATATTTTACCAAGCCGGCCTCGACCACAGCTGCCACCACGAAGTCGATAGGGCGACGCGCCCCATCCCGCCCTACTGGAACCAGCCCTACATAAGCGCATCGTCCGCAAACTATAGATTCTCGCAGATGAAAAGAAACTATATCAATACAGGGCGCGACGGATATTTTGACAAGCTAAGATGGCAAGCGCGGGCCGGATACTTCGTACGCAAGATGGGCGGGATGGACAAAACGCTTCTATCGGGCGCGCACCCGTGGGCCGCTACCGCCGAGGTTGACGTTGGGTATTCGGTTTATAAGACGAAATCGTGGCTGTTTAGCGCCAACAATAAATTAACGCTGCTAGGCGATACCTCAGGTGCTCTTTACTGGACGGGAACGGCAGGGGTTGACGCGGATATTTATAATCTCAAACACTCGGCGGGATTCTTTGCCGTCTATAACTACGAATTCCCGAAATCGTTGATGTTGCTTAGTAGGGATAGGTTGCTTGAGATAGGGTTTAGGTTTAGGTATTGAAAGTCAAATTCTTTAAATCTTTTTCAGACGAAGCCTATAAAAGTCAAATTCTTTAAATCTTTTTCAGACGAAGCCTACGGCTTCATATGGTGTGGCGGCTAAAGCCGCCACACAAAGTCAACGTCAAAGTCAAAGGCGGCGGTGTGGATGGTTTTGATTTTGACGGCGATGTTGACGTTGTAGGGGCGTTGCGTGCAACGCCCGTGTCTATCGGGCGGGGGGACCGGTGTTTTGACTTTGATTTTGACTTTGTGTGGCGGCTCTGCGCCACACGTTATGAAGCCGTAGGCTTCGTCTGAAAAAGATTTTGATTTTAAAAGATTTAAAAGATAATGGATTCACAAAATGTCAACACAAACACATAAATTCTATCTGGCCCCATTGCGCGGGATTACCGATAATGTTTTTCGGGCAGCCTACGAGAAACACTTCGGGCAATTCGACTACATCATGGCCCCCTTTGTCCCTACCGTACTAGGAAAATATGTACGAGATCACCACATAAAGGATTTATTGCCTAACACCAACGGCAACGGCACCGCTCGCCTAATCCCCCAAATCATCGGCAACGACCCCACCGGCTTTCTCCTGCTCTGCCGAAAGTTCGCAGACCTAGGCTTCCTATCCGTCAACTGGAATCTCGGCTGCCCCGCCCCGCTCATCGCAAAGAAAAAACGGGGGTGCGGGCTTTTACCGCATAGGGATATCATCAAACGCTTCCTCGACGACGTCGCCCCAAAACTCCAGCTCCCGCTATCAATAAAAACGCGCCTCGGCCTAGAGGGCAAAGACGACCTAGCGGCGCTCATCCCGATATTCAACAATTACCCGCTAAAAGAGCTGATAATCCACCCGCGAACCGGGGCGCAGGCCTACGGCGGGGGCGTGGACATCGACACGTTTGAAGAGTGCATAGGGGTGTCGGATCATACCATAGTGTATAATGGCGACATCGTCTCTGTTGATACTTTTAAGCGTTTATCCGAACGTTTCCCAAATATCAACAGGTGGATGATAGGCCGAGGAATCGTCAAAAACCCTAATCTGCTTACGGATTTGAGGTATCACGTTAATGGGGCGGACGCATCTGGTTTTGACGCATCTGCATCGGCGAACGGCCTTGACGCATCAATACCGAACGATACAAACGCCATATCAACGCCAATAAAAAATCTACCTGCGGTAAAGGCTTTTTTAAATGACCTGCTTGATGCCTTAGCCGACCACCCCAGCCCAATAAAGGTTCTCGGCAGGATGAAAGAGATATGGGGGTATTTGGGGACGGGGATTGACAGCAGCGGGGGGTTGACGGAAAGAATCATGCGGTGCCA
>JAIRUL010000115.1 GCA_031254445.1 Chitinispirillales bacterium | reverse complement strand
CCATCAAAAGAATATGAACTGATACGGCGGATACAAGCCGTTCTCCCCCCTGTCAACCCACAGACGCCCTACGAAGAGGCTATAGGGGACGACGCCGCGGTGCGCGTCAATAGAGTTGCAGGGGAGCGGCTCGTCATTACCGCGGACGTGGCGGTCGAGAATGTCCATTTTTCGCTCTTATCGATGACGCTTGAGGAGATAGGCTATAGGTCGATGGCCGCCAACCTGAGCGACTGCGCGGCGATGGGGGCGGATCCGGATAGCGCGGTTGTGCAAATCGTCTTTCCGAAAAAATGCGGGCGCGGTATCAACCCCAACCCCAACGCCAACGGCTGCGGCGTTGACATAGGCGAATCAATCGAACGGATATACGCCGGATTCGCAATGGCCTGCAAAATGTGGGATTTCCCCATCGTCGGCGGCGACTTGTCCGCCGGCGGCGCGTGGGTTATCGGTATCACGCTGATTGGCTCTATACCGCCGGATAATAGAGCTGTCACGCGCGCCGGCATTAAAGACGGCGACGCGCTTTGGATAACCGGCTCCCCCGGCGAGAGCGCCGCCGGGCTTGCGGCAATACGGCGGTGGGGGAGAGCAGGCGTCCCGCCGCGGTACAAGCGTTTCGTCGACGCGCACGTGTCGCCGTCGCCCCGTGTCGCCGAGGGGAAGCTTTTGGCCGCCGAACCGCCCGTGCGTTCGATGATGGATTTGTCGGACGGGCTGTCGAAAGACGTGGCCACGCTGTGTTTTGACAACCGGTTAGGATTTATTTTTGATTGCGGCGCGGATAAGCGCGTGCCGCCGGAGATGGTAAGCCTCGCAAACGAGCTGGGGAGCGACTACAAAGAGTGGTTCTACCACGGCGGGGAAGAGTATGAACTGTTGGCCGCCTGCGACGAATCTTTCGACCCGAACGGTATAAACGGCATCGCCGCCGCCGGGAGGGAATTGATCCGCTTAGGCCATTTTACATCCAAATCGCCAAAGGTATTGATACAACGCGGCAACGGTTCAACTGAGGAATTGCCGCGCATGGGTTGGGATCATTGCTCGCCGTTTCCGTAGGGGCGGGCCCTTGCGCGGCCGGAGCCCTATTGTGCCAATGCGTATCAGCCATATATCAACTCGCGTCAATACAAACCAGCCCAACCAACCGCGGCCCTGGCCAGCCCGCATCAAAACCCTTGCAGCCCGCAACACCTCGTGCAAACCGGCATCAACCCTTTTTTCATCTCGCTCCTAAATTTCTTAAACCCGGGCCCATTCCAAATATCGTAAAACCCTTGCTCGTTGATGTTCCCTGCGGTGAAATCCTGATAGTCTCGGCACGGCGTTACCCTCCCGTCCGGCGATACCTCTGCGGTGTAGTAGATGCTCTCGCATTTCGGGTAGCCGCAGTGCCACGAGTGGTCGCTATAGTAGCGCCTAATTTGCGCCTCTTTCTCGATGTCGGGCAGAAACTGCGGGATGCAGACCTTGCCCTTAGACATGGCTTTTAGCTCTTTTATCTGCTCCGCTGCGGCCTTGGGGTCGACGTCGTTGAAGCAGCTCTTGAGGTAGCCGTGGTGGTTCTGCGGTTTGTGGCCGAAGCGCAGCTCGAAGACCTTCTCGTGCATGAGCGCGCGCGCCTCGGTGATGAACCAGCCGAAGTAAAACGGGTGGAGCTGCGCCTTGTCTAAGACGAGCCGGTGTATCTCCGCGAGGTGCGAGTAGTTGTTGTTGGAGATAACGGTGATGGGTATCACCATGGGGAACTTTAGCCCCTTGCGCGCCTTTATCTCCTTGGCCTTCTCCATGACGGCCATCGTCTTCTCGAAGTTGTCGGAGGCGCCGCCGCCGGCGGGCGCGCGCATAATGTTTTGCGAGGCGCTGTCCCAGCCGTCTAAGCTCAAAAAGAGTATGGAGAGCGCGCCGGTGCCGATTAAATCTTCAAGGATCTTGTCTAACTCCTGAGCGTTTGTCACAACAGACCCGCGCAGATTGTGCCTGGCTAGCTCCTGAAAGAGCGGTAAGAGAGGCTTCCACATCGTGGGTTCGCCGCCCCAAACGTAGTAGAAAGGCCTATCGCGCCTCGTTTCGAATATCACGCGCTTCACCACGTCGAAATCGAGTTGCGCGAGCTTCTCGCCGCGCCCGAGCTTCTTGCGCAAATGCCCGTTTTCGCCCCACTGCCCGCAAGACCCGCATCGCAGATTGCATACCTCGTTCACCCGCAGCGATATCTGCCCCACAGGGACGTTTTTATCAGGGTTTCGCGGGAAAAAATACTTGCGCACCTGCTGCATAAACAGCGCCGGCATCTGCTGCAAATCGGTAGACGCGGCCGGCAGCATCCAATGCCTTACAAAATTGCCCGGCAATAGGGCTTTACCGTTGAATTTGGACATAGTAACCTACTCTGCGTGTGTGATACGGCGCGAAGCTTATGTTTGAAATTGTTAGGTATAGTTATAAAGCGATACGGTAAAATCGTACCGCCCAACGGTAACCGCCAAGTAAAAAGCCGGGAAGCAGACTCGAACTGCCGACCTATTGATTACGAATCAATTGCTCTACCAACTGAGCTATCCCGGCGCGAGTATTAATATATATCGTGGAATGGCGCTAATGCAATACCTTGCAAAAAAAAAGAGCCGGAGAATAATCTCCGGCTCAATTCCCTCATCCTAACATCAACCCTATGCCTTATGGATTGTACTCTTTCAGCACATTGGGGTTGAGCACCTTGAGCTCCACGCGCCTATTGACTTCGCGGCCCGCGGCGGTGTTGTTGTCCGCCTTAGGCACGGAGGGGCCGTAGCCTCTCGCCGTGAGCATTTGGCCGAGCGCGGGTTCGGTGTTTGTCATGAATAAGACCACGGCCTGAGCCCTGTTCTGGCTTAGGGCCATGTTCGTTTCGAGCTTCCCGACGTTGTCGGTGTGCCCCCCGATCTCAATCTTGAGCTTAGGGTACTTCGCGAGCATCTTTGCGATGGTCGTGAGGTAGGGCCTCGAGTTGAGATGGATTTCCGTCTTGCCGGACTGGAAGTAGACGGCGTCGAGAACCATCATACCCGTGGAGAGCAGCATCTGCTCGGCTTCGGAGCGTTTGGCTTTCTCCTCCGCTAGCCTCTTGTTGACATCCGCGAGCGCTATAGAGTCGGCTATCCTCTTCTTTTCGGCATCGGCCCTAAGCGCGGCCTCCCTCTGGGCGGCTGCGTCGGCTTGCAGGGCGGCGGCGTTCGCCGCGGCCTGCGCCTGCGCCATGGAGTCTTGCCGCGCTTTCTCGGAGAGCGAGTCGGCCATGGCCTTGGCGCGCAGCGAGTCGGAGTGCGCCCTTGAAGCCATCTCTGAGGACAAGCGCAGCGAGTCTTCGTGCGCCTTGCGGGCTATGCTGTCCTTTTGGGCGGAGGTGAGTTCGGCCTCCCTCTTGAGCCTCGCCTTCTCGGCGGCGTTGGCGCGGGCTTCGCGGATCATCGCGGCGCGCTGTGAGGCTAAGAGGTCGAAAGAGAAGACTAAGTTGCCGAAAACTCGCCACGATTCAAGCGGTTTGAAAGATTTCGTCATCGCGGTGTCGGATTTCCAAGCCCATGCGCCATTGGCGGCCTTGGTAGGCTCTCTTCCCCATATGACGGCAGTATCTTTGGCTTTTGAGAGGCTGAAATCCGCGCCGGCCACAAAGGCTATGCCGAAAAGCCCCTCGGAGTAGTAGGGCGACCGGAGCATAAGCGACGGCGTAAGCCATAACGGGTCTGTGGCGCTGAAGCTGGTGATGGGCGTGCGATAGTTGATCTCCGCGCCGATGGTCAAAAACTCGGTCGGGTCAATCTCAACGCCGGCGGCCAAAAGAACCAGCCAATCATCCGCCTGCGCCTTCCCCGGGGTGATGGCAAAGCCCTCGTTTAGGTGGAGCTTGACCGCGCGCCTGAGGTTTCCAGCGACGAGCGACTGGGAGGAGCTGATTACGAGATCCAAGAGGTCTTTCTTCCGCGCCTCGCCGTACTCATAGCCCGCATAGGTGTACTCGGGCTCTTTCCCGTTCAGGTACGCCGGGTTGTTGGTGACGCCGTAATCATCTTCGGTCATGCCGTATATGAGGCGCACCTGCGCGGCGATCCTTAGCGGTATCTCCTCGGGTATGGGCAGCGCAAACTGTACGCCCCCCATCATTTCTCCGAGGTGGAAGAGCGTGCCGCCGGCGAGCGCGCTGTCGCTGAGAATATAAAAGGGCAGGGAGCCGAAAATGTCGAAGTGGTCGTTAATCCCCCACGACGCCCCTAAGCGCATCATGCTGACGCTAGAACCCTTGCTCGGCCCTCCGGGTATCGAGTCGTACGGCTTGCTCATGTCAAGGGGGTTGTAACGATAGCCCTTGAGGCCGCTCAAATCCTGATCCTGCTTGAAGTACGAACCCAAGATCGCAAAGTTGAGCCTGCCCATCCCAAGCGGCTCGGCCGATACTGTTTGCGTAAGCCCGCGCAGGCCCCAGTAGGACATCGGCGGGACATTGTTTATCCACGGCTGCCCGTCGTCGTCGTCGTATTGCGCGCTTGCAAACGACGCGTATCCGGCTACCATCGCTGTGCAAAGGAGCGCGGACGTTAGGAATTTTTTGATACGCACGGAAACACCCCTCTTTCGGGAAAATTATTAGTTGGCATTTCTCGGAATTTTTCTTGCCGTTTTGGCGGCAATGCAATTACCATATACATATTATATAGTAATTTTACGAAAAGCGCAATAAAAAAATTAAAACTTAACGGTCGCCGTCGCCATCGCCACCTGCGGACCCGTGAAGACGCCTGCCCAATTTCCCGGGTTCAGCGCGGCGTCGAGCGTGAAGAACGCCTTGGTTACCCCTATGCCTAAGGCCGGGGCTACCCGTTGGTGCGCAGCCGGAGGCGATGCGTCCGAGCTGGTGGTTGGGTTTGACGTCGACGCCTTGCTGCCGTTTAATGCTAAAATTTCGTACAGTGCGCCGCCCCTCAGTTGGAAAGAGTCGAAAAACCACACGTTCTCCCATGCGTTCTCTACGCCGGCAGATAACCGGTGATAGTGGTTTATGGGGTTGGAATTGCTCTGGTTGTTGCTTGCGTCCGGCGCGGTAACCGTTCTCGCGTACCTGTCGAATGAATAGCTAAGCGCCGCCGCCGCCGTTTCTACAAAATTGAACTCCAAGCCGGCATAGGCGCGCAACAGCGAGTAGCATATGGCGTTGGGCTCTAAGTCGTTGCCGTTTTTGAAGCGTTGGTCGGAGCGGGTGTAGTTCATCCCGAGCGTCCAGTCCGCGTTGCCGAAAGGCATGCCGGCTTCGGCGCCCACCTCCATGTAAAGGCCCTCGTCGGAGGCGATTTTGGGATCGCTCGCCACGCCGGAGGCGTTTATCGAGGGGAAGCCTAAGCCAAATTTTGCTAAGATATCCGCGTCCGCGACGCCGAACCTCGCGCTCAGCCTTGCGCCCGGGTTTGAGTACGAACCGCTGTAGCTCGTTTTAGCGCCGTCCGCGGCTTGGGTTGACGCGCTGTAGCCCGCGTACTCGAAAAAGACGTCCGCGCCGATGGCGACGGCGCCGAGGTCAAAGCCTAAAAGGATGTGCGGAATAACGGCGTTTTCGGCGTCTATGCCGATGCCCCCTCCCGGAGCCGCGTTCAGATAATTCAGCGCGTCGCCCGCGAGGCCGGGGGCCATTAGGCCCTGATTCGCCAAAACGCCTATGGAGAACATATCCGACACCGACTTGATCCCGATAACCGCCCCGTTTTCCCCCCCGTCCCAAGTCGCCTGAATGTGCTCCAAGTAGCCGGCCATGAGCACCGGGTAGCTGTAAACGTTTGATATGTCTCTCATAGGTACGCCGGCGAGAGAGTTCATGCGGGCGTTCGCGGGGGTATTGAACTGGGCGAAAACCGCGCCGGAGGAGACGGCTGCAATGGCCGCAATAGCTTTGATTTTTGAAAGATTCATGAGTATCCTTTCGTTAACGTTTATTTATTTTTTGGGGGTTTCGTCAATCCGAATAATAAAAACGCCGTTTTTTCTAATAAGCGGCGCTTTGGCATCCCCGGCTTTTCTTTGCGCGATGAGCTTTCCGTCGAGCCCGTAGACCTTCGCGCCGGCGGGGATGTCCAGCCTGCCGTTTTGCACCCGCACGGCGCGCGTTGTAAGCCTCTTTGCCGCCGGAGTTTTCTTTGCATAGGCATTGCGGGCGGGGGTTCCGTCTGTCGGCTGCCCGGGGTATTTCGGGGCCGGCAGGGCTCCGGCGCCCGGCATGGCCGCCGCGAGGGCGTAGACCAGCGGGGCGTTCCAGTTTATGGCAACTTCGTTTGTCCAGTAGTCGGCGGCGACGTCAAACCAGCAGGTCGCGGACGTGGCGCACTGCGTGAGGCTTGCGGGGGCGCCGCTTTTAGAATTGTGCGGCCCGCCTATAAGGCGGCCGGGCCAAGGGGTTCCGCTGGCCGCCGTTGTGCGGTCGTGCGGGTTCTGGGGCGGGTTGTGGCCCACGCCGGTAACGAAGGAGCGGCTGTAGTGGTTTCTGCCTAAGAGGTGCGCCAGCACGTCTTGTATGGCGTGGCGGTACTTTTCGTCGCCCGTATGCAGGTAGGCGCTGTGAAGTATGTACGCCGTCCCCGCCACGGTGCCGTTTGCGCCCCAGTTGTAGAGGCTGATGTTGCGCGCGTAGCCGTGTGCCTCCGCATAGCTTATAAGGCCGTCGGCGACGGTTATTAGCCTGCTGCGCAGCCTCTCCGCCGTCTCCGGGTTTTTTCCGTCTCGGGCGGAGTTTAGGTATGTGAGAGCCGCGATGGTGCCCACGCTTGCCCAGGAGATGCCGCTGTTGATGCTTAACGCGCTGTTGCGCTCCAAATACGCCAAAATCTCCGGGTCGCCGGTGGTCTCCCACATCTCCGCCGCCGCCCAAAGGCGCTTGTCGTTGTCGCTTTCGCTGCCGTACTCGCCTGTTTCAAAGGGGGCTTGCGTGTGGCGGACAAACCCTGTGTCCATAAGGGTTTTGTAGCTAAGAATCGCCCTATCTAAGCATGCCCCGGCAAACGCCTTGTCGTATTCGGCGTATAGCCGCGCCGCTAT
>JAIRUL010000053.1 GCA_031254445.1 Chitinispirillales bacterium | reverse complement strand
GAGACCGGCGCGGCGATAAGAAGCGTCAAGAATATCATCGCGCAAGTGGTGAACACCGAAAATGCCATCGACGGGTTGTCCGACGAGTACTTTCCGAAGATGAGCGAGAGCTTGAACGCGAGCGCGCCGTTCACCACGATGTAGCCGAGTATCCCGATAAGCGAGACGGCCGTCGCGCCCATGGCGGCGTACACCAGCCCCTTGAGCACAAGCGACACGATATTTTTCGCCGGCACCTTTACCATATCCGCACCCCTCTCCCCTAGGATAGCCCGCCGGATGCGTTGGCGCCCTTGTTCACGATATTCAGCACGATGTTGAGTATCAGGATGAACACGAACAGCACCGCGCCAGTGGCCACGATTGCGTCGTAGTGCGACCCCGACGAATAGCCCATCTCTAAGACGATATTCGCCGTGAGCGTCCTCACCGACTTAAATATAGTTGATGGCAGGATGTTGGAGTTGCCCGCGACCATCACGACCGCCATAGTCTCGCCTATCGCGCGCCCGATGCCTAAAATTACCCCCGCGATAATCCCGCTCTTCGCCGCCGGTATCCCCACAAAGAAGATGGACTGCTCCTTGGTCGCCCCAAGCGCCAGCGCCCCCTCGAAGTACGCCTTAGGCACAGCCCGTATGGAAACTTCGGAGACCTTGATAACGGTCGGAAGGATCATTATCCCCAAGACGACGCTCGCCGCCAAAACGCTGTTGCCGTTGCCGGCGAAGTTGTTGGCGATAAACGGCACGATGAGCATCATCCCGAAGAACCCGTATATTATGGAGGGGATGCCCGCGAGAAGCGACACAAACTGCGACACGTACGGGTACACCCGCTTAGAGCAGTACTTGGCCATGTACACCGCCGAGAGCACGCCTACCGGCACCCCGATGACGCACGCGCCGGCCGTAACGTAAACGCTGCCCGCAATCATGTTGAATATCCCGAACGACGGCGGGATGTCGGTGGGCTTCCAGAGGTTGCCTGTCAAAAATGACCACAGCCCGACCGACGCCATGGTCGGGTACGCGCCGCGGAAGATAAAAAAGCATATAAGAAGCACCGCGCCTATGGAGATCAGGGAACACAAAAGAAAAAAGTATTCGGCGGCCTTTTCTTTAAAATCTTTCATTATTTCCCTTTTGACCTTGACTTTGATTTTGTGTGGCGGCTTTAGCCGCCACACGTTATGAAGCCGTAGGCTTCGTCTGAAAAAGATTTAAAAGAATTTGACTTTGATTTTAAAATATTTAAAAGATTACAGATCCTCCCAATACCTAACCTCGCCCTTAAATATCTTAGTAACCGTCTCCGAAGATATTTCATTCAAAGCATTGTCCGGGTTCACCACGACCGCTATCCCGTCCAGCGCAAACGTCTTCCCGTCCAACTGCTCTTTCTCTTCGGCTTTTAGTTCGCGGGAGCTCATGGCGATGTCGCTCTTGGCGCTCAGGCAGTCTTTGATGCCGGCGGAGGAGCCGTTGTAGTTAATCTCTATCTTGGCGCCGGCATTTATCTCCAGATACTTCTCCTTGAGCTTCTCCATGACCTTCTCGACGGAGGTGGAGCCGCTCAGCGTGACCTTGCCGGTAACGCCGGCAGCGGGGGCGTATTCGGGGAAGTCGTCGAGCGTGATGTAGCCGGCCTTGGCGACAACCTCCTGCCCGGGCTTAGAGGTTATGAAGCGGATGAAGTCCTGCGCGAGGGGATGGGCCGAGCCGCTCTTCATCGCGACCACGAACGGGCGCGAAATCTTGTAGCTGCCGCTCTTGACGTTGGACTCTTTCGCCTCGACGCCGTCTATGGAGAGCGCTTTCACCTTGCTTGTGACGGAGCCGAGCGACGTGTAGCCGATGGCGTTTTTGTCGACCTCGACCTTGGAGGCGGCCTCGTCGGTTGAGCTCACGATGACGGCCTCGGCGAAGAGCATGTTCGTCTTGCCGTCCGTTATCTTCATAAGCTCGTCAAACGCCCCACGCGTCCCGGAACTCTCCTCGCGCGAGATAACGGTAATCTCCCTCTTCTTCTCCGCGCCGGCCTTGTCTTTGCCGGAGCCGCACATAAAAAAAACCGAAGAGACCATTGCGGCCGTGAGGCCGAGACCGAGTAACAGCGCATTCTTCCTCTGCATGATAAATCCTTTGCATTGAGATTATAGGTTTTTGTTGGTTATTTGCGCTAATCCGTAACGGCAAGCCTTTACCTTGCCATGACAAGCCTTACCTTGCCATGATTAGAAAGATACTGCGCCGGGGTTTTATGAGTGTTACGAGTTTGTAAAATCTTTGTAAAATAAGACATTGCCGTTGCCGTTGACTTTGCCGTTGACGTTAAAGTCAAAGCCTTTAAAGATAAAGTCAAATTCTTATATGGGAAAATGGGGGGTGCTGCAACTCCCGCGCTATGGTTTACATGGCAGAGACGCCAGCTGCATTTGCGCTGGTGTCGTAAAGGCAAGGCCAGCCTTGCCTTTACTTAGCAGCAACCCTGAATGGGGTACGGGACGCAATGGCGACCATGCGTCGGCGGGGGGTTGACGTTTGCCGTTGCATTACGTAAGCTGCCTAGGATTGCTTTTAAGCGCGGGGCAGGCTGGCCGCCCCCCGCGCGACAACAGAGCGATGCCGCCGGCATCGCAACGCCGTGAATTCTGGCGGAGGGAGTTGCAGCACGCCCCATTATCC
>JAIRUL010000225.1 GCA_031254445.1 Chitinispirillales bacterium | reverse complement strand
CGCCGTATTTCCTTATAATAAAGACGAGCGCGCCGCACCCCACGCCGAAGGCTACGCGCCCGCGCGGCGTGATGGGGGAGGTGACGGGGTCGGTGGCCATGAAGAACGCGCCGAGGAAGAGCCCGCCGGCCAATATATGGAACGTCGGCGCAATAAGCGCGTCGACCGTGAAGTACGTCCCCGTGCCGTTGGCTATCCAAAAGAGCGCGAAGACCGTTAGTATGTAGGTCGCGGGGATGCGGTAGTCTATCACGCGTATCGCCATCAAAAATATCCCGCCGGCAAGCAGCGCAAGCGCGGAGGTCTCGCCGACGCAGCCGGCCACGTTGCCGAAGAAGAGGTCTTTGAGCGCGTGGGAGAAGTATTCCGCGCTGTAAGCGCCCGTGGCGAAAGCGTACTTTATCGCGTGCAGGGGCGTCGCCGAGGATACGGCGTCCATAGCCGAGGACGCCGCCGCCGAAACGGTGTCCGCCGCGGCCGACGCCGCCGCGGCCGTGGCGGAGGATACTGCGTCCGCGGTGTCGGCCAAGGCGCTGTGTATGGAGAATGTGGACGGTTCGGGGGGAGCCGCGCTTGCCAACGCGTCTGCGGCGGATTGCGCCGCGCCGGAAGCAGCAGGCGCCGCGGCGCCAAACGCGGGGGAGGCCTCCGCCGCTTTGCCTGCTAAACCGTTTACGCTGCCGTAGATAGTGGCAGGGAAGTGCGTCATCTCCGCCGGGTAGCTCGCCATCAAAAACGCGCGCCCGGCTAAGGCTGGGTTGATGAAGTTGCATCCGAGGCCGCCGAAGACCATCTTGGCGACCGCGATCGCGAACGCCGAGCCTATGGCCGCCATCCACAGGGGGATAGTCGGCGAGAGGTTGAACGCGAGGAGCATCCCCGTAATCACCGCGCTGAAGTCGCCTATCGACTGCTTCTTCTTAAATATAAGGTTGGCGGCGCACTCCGTGGCAATGGCCGTGCCGATGCACACGAGCGCAAGCATCAGCGCTTTCATGCCGAAGAAGACAACCGACGACACGAACGCCGGCAGCATCGCGCCGATAACGGCGAGCATGACCACCGACACGGTGCGGCTCGAGCGTATGTGCGGCGCAACGGACAAATGCAGCTGCGGCGGTTCGAACGCCTTAGCCTCGGCCGCGCCCGTATTGGCCGCCGGAGCGGCGCCGGTGTTGTTGCCTTCTGTGCCCATCATCCCGCTTTCTTCTCCGCCGCTTTCATCGCCGCGATTTTATTTTTCCCCAGCTTGAAGAACTGAACCAAATTTATCTTGGCCGGACAAGCGTAGGCGCACGATCCGCACTCCATGCAGTCCATCAGGTTCCACTTTTGGGCGTCGTCTAAGTTATCTTTCTCTACAAATTTCGCGATGCGGGAGGGGATGAGCCTTATGGGGCAAGCCCCTACGCACATCCCGCAATTTATGCAGGGGTACTTCCTTACCGCCGCGGTCGATTCGCTCAACACGAGCAGCGCCTTGCTCGACTTGATTATGGGGACGTCTAAGTCGGAGAGCGCGAAGCCCATCATAGGGCCGCCCATTACGATCTTCTTCGCCGCCTTGACATCGACCCCGCAAGCGTCAAGGAGCGTCTTTACGGGCGTCCCGATTCGCACCATAAGGTTCTTTGGCATACGCACGTTAGCCCCCGCCACCGTCACGACGCGCTTGTAGAGCGGCAGGCCTTTCGCTACCGCCTCGAAGATCGTGAGCGCCGTGCCCACGTTGTGCACCACGCAGCCCGCGTCTAGGGGCAGCCCGCCGCGCGGCACCTGACGCCCCGTTACGGCGGAGATAAGCATCTTCTCGCCGCCCTGCGGGTACTTAGATTTGAGCACCGCGAGGGTAATGTCGTTGAAGCGCGAGCCGACAACCCTGTCGTAAACGGCGTTTATCGCCCCCTGCTTATTGTCCTCTATTGCGAAAAAGACGTTCTTCACGTCCAATATCTTTCTTATAATCTGCACGCCCGTTAAAATGTCCTCCGTGCGCTCGACCATGATGCGGTCGTCGTCGGTCAGATAAGGCTCGCACTCGGCCCCGTTGATGATGACGGTGTCTATGGGCTTGTGGCTCGGCGGCGACAGCTTTACGTGCGTGGGGAAGCTCGCCCCGCCCATCCCGACGATGCCGCTCTCCGCTATCTTGTTTATAAGCTCGCCCCGCGCCGCCTCGCGCCACGTCCCCTCAACCGGCTCAAAGGGCACGGCCTCGTCCGTCCCGTCGTTCTCTATCTCAAAGGCGTTCACAAGCCGCCCGGACGGGTGGGGGAACGGCCGCACGGAGAGCACCGTCCCCGCGACCGAAGAGTGCACCGCGGCGGAGACCGCCCCGCCCGCCTCCCCTATAAGCTGCCCCACGAGCACACGGTCGCCCTTAGCCGCCAATGGCTTGGCCGGCGCGCCGATGTGCTGCGACAGCGGTATTATCGCCACCGCCGGAGCCGGGAAATTCCCGATTTTAAGGTGCTCAGTCTGCGATTTGCAGTGCGCCGGGTGAACGCCGCCCCTGAACGTGAATTTTTTTGGCAAAAGTACGCCCCTATTTGTTGTGCCGCCAAAACAAGCCCGCCGCGAAAGATAGTTGCCGATATTTCGCGCTCCCGGGCATGAAATAATAAAAGTACAAAATGGGCAGGCCAAAAATCAAGAAAATTATGCGCATATAAGATTTTTGTAGGGATTGTTTCCAAACGCCGTTGTTGGGGGCGGGGCCAGTCCCCGCAATGATTTTATCTTTTACCCCCCATTTTTCACATTACCGCGAAAAAACCTTGCATTTTCGCCGCCCCTTGATTATATTGTAAATAGTAGCAGCGTTGTCCCAGCCGCGTCAGGCGGGATGTTCAAGGCGTTTAACTTTCAAATTGAGCGATATGAGCCCGTATGCTTAGAATACGGGCTTTGTTTTTATCTTTTTCCCTTTTGAGGGTGGGCCGCGCGCGCCGGACGGGGGCGGCGGTTCGTTTTCGGATGAAGGAGCTTATAATGGCGGCAGGGACTTTTATGGGAGGGCCTATCGGCGGGGCGGCTTGGCAGGACTATCGGGCCAGCAACACCGGCATGGCCATATTTTACGGCGGCGACCCCATCTCGGAGCTGCCCATCCGCGAGGTGCCGGAGAGCTACCCGAGCGATATCCAGCCGGAGCCAAACTACGAGACCGGCACTTTCGGCTACGTGGGCTGCGCGCGGACGAAGATCAGGGCGACCTTTGTGAAGTCGAAGATACGCTACCTGCTCTTCATAACGAAATACGTGGGCACGAACGAGGGCTTCAAAGACCAGTACATGGTGACCGGCTACTACCGCGTCACGAAGATAGCCGACGTGAAGCGCCAGCACATCCGCTTCTGCTCCGACTACTCGTGTTTGGACGAAAAAGTCTGCTACGCCCTGCGCGCCGAGGAGATGCGCCTCGTGTCGGCCGAGGACGCGTACCCGGTTACGCCGCAAACCCTTAAAGACTGGGGCTTCAGCGGCCGCCTGACCCGCCAGAGCCGAATCCTGCTAACCGAAGAGCAAACCGCGGCGGTGGTCGATTTTCTGCGCGGGAAAGCCGACATATCGGATAAATACATAGAAGAGACCGAGCGGCTGCTGCCCCATGTAGAGGAGGAAGGCGATGGGGGCGGCGAGGGTGCGGGGGAGGGGTGATTCGCAATGGGCGCGGCGACGGAACGGCTTCGCCGGCATTGAATCGACGCGCGTTGAACCGCTGCCCATTGAACATTTAGCGCCGCCTATTGAAATTTGTACATCAATACCATATAATTAATACTATAACGCTATTATCAACTAACGCCAAGCTATCAACCATCAACCAACACGCTGCGGACATTGACATACGGATTGCGCAGGGCCAAAAGGCGGACGGAGGGCTGTTGAATTGGAATTTATGGATTCGGTGCTGATTGTCGGCGGGGGCGGCAGGGAACACGCGCTGCTCAAGGCGCTTTTGAGGACGGATAGGGCGCTTTGCACGTTTGCTTACCCGGGCAACCCGGGGATGGAGCGCGACGGGTGCATGCTTGTTGACCAGGAGATAAAGGGCTGGGGCGACTTGGCGGATTGGGCGGAGGCGAACGAGGTCAACCTGACGGTCGTCGGGCCGGAGGTTCCGCTCGCCGAGGGGATTGTGGACATTTTCAAGAAGCGCGGGCTCTTAGTTTTCGGCCCGAGCAAGGCCGCGGCGCGGATAGAGGGCAGCAAGGTCTTCGCTAAGAAGCTGATGAAGAAGTACGGCATACCCACGGCCGGCTTTGAGGTTTTTACGGCCAAGGACAAGGCGCTTGCGTACATAGAGGGGAAAGGCGCGCCGCTCGTCGTGAAAGTGGACGGGCTAGCCGCCGGCAAGGGGGCCATTGTCTGCGACACGCTCGACGAGGCTAAGGCGGCGCTTGCGGATATTTTCGACAAGAAGAGCTTCGGCGCGGCGGGGGAGTCCGTCGTCATAGAAGAGAAAATGAGCGGCGAGGAGGCGTCGGTCTTCGTCCTCGCCGACGGCAAGGGCTACAAGATCCTGCCCGTCGCGCAGGATCACAAGCGGATAGGGGACGGCGACACCGGCCCGAACACGGGCGGGATGGGCGCCTACGCTCCGGCGGGGGCGGTAAGCGCGAAGATGATGACGCGCGTTGAAGAAGAGATCGTCGTCCCCACGCTCGCGGCTATGGAGAAAGAGAAGGCGCGGTATCGGGGATTGCTGTACGTAGGGCTGATGATGACGAAGGAGGGCCCAAAGGTCGTAGAGTACAACTGCCGCTTCGGCGACCCCGAGGCGCAGGCTGTGCTGCCGCTTGTCCACTGCGATTGGTACGAGGCGTTTTTGGAGTGCGCGAAAGCCAATGGCAGCGTCTCCGGCGTAGAGTGGAGCGTCGAGCCGGGCTACTGCGTCTCGGTGGTCATGGCGAGCGGCGGGTATCCCGGCAAAATCGCAAAGGGCAAGGCGATCACCGGCATAGACGTCGCGGAGGGCAAGGACGGGGTGGACGTCTATTTCGCCGGAGTGTCCGCTACGGGCGCTAAAAAAGAAAAGCACAAAACCTCAGGCGGGCGGGTGCTCGCGGTCTCCGCAAAGGGGAAGACGCTCGCCAAAGCGATTGCCAGCGCCTACGAGGGCGTCGCCGAAATTAAGTTCGAGGGGGCGCAGTACCGGACGGATATCGGCGCGAAAGGGGTAAAGCGTTGAGAGGTATTGACTTTTTAACCATCCATGAATTATATTAGGTAAATTCACAGTACCAATGCCGTCACTTAAGCAGAAAAATCAGAAAGCGCTAATATCATGCCCATCCGTTCAATGACCGGTTTCGGCCTCGCCGAGGCCGTCACGCCCTCCGGCGCCTACCGCGTGGAGATCCGCGCCGTCAACAACCGTTTTCAGGAGATGCAGATACGGCAGCCCAAGTTCACGCTCAACTTGGAGCCGAAGATAAGGAAAGAGATATCCGGCGTCGTCTCGCGGGGTAGCATAAGCGTTTTCATCCACTGCGACAGGGAGACGGAGAGCCTTGGGCTAACTTGGGATAGGCCGCTTGTCGGCAGCTACATGCGCATCTGCGAGGAGATAAGGGGCGAGTACAATCTGCCGGGGCCGGTCGATCTCGTCGATATGCTGCGCCTCAACAGCGACTTCATAAAGAGCGAGTCCGCGCCGCAGGGCGACGAGGCGCTTTGGAAAGATTTGAGCCCGGTCCTGGCCTCGGCTGTTAGGGCGTTTCAGGAGTCTAGGGAGGGGGAGGGCGCGCAGCTTGTTAAGGGTTTGAAGAAGATACTCGCGGATATATCGAATACACTGCGGTTAGTCGAGGGCCGCGCGCCGCTGCGGGTTATGGAGTACGGCGAGGCTCTGGCCGCCCGCGTCAAAAAGATAACGTCCGACGCCCCCGGCCTCGACCCCCAGCGCGTAGCCGCCGAGGTCGCGCTAATGGCGGAGCGCCTAGACATCACCGAAGAGATAACGCGCCTGCGGGCGCACATAGAGAAGTTCAACGCCGACTTCGAGGCAAGCGAGCCGGTGGGCAAGCGCATGGGTTTTTTGTTGCAGGAGATGAATAGGGAGGCGAACACGATAGGCTCAAAGGCGAACGACACGGAGATAGCGCACTGGTCGGTGAGCTTGAAAGAGAACATTGAGAAGATTAGGGAGCAGATACAGAATATTGAGTAAGTTGACGTTGACGTTAAAAAATAAAAATCTTTTAAATCTTTTAAATCTTTTTCAGACGAAGCCTACGGCTTCATAACGTGTGGCGCAGAGCCG
>JAIRUL010000134.1 GCA_031254445.1 Chitinispirillales bacterium | reverse complement strand
GCGGCTCTGCGCCACACGTTATGAAGCCGTAGGCTTCGTCTGAAAAAGAATTTAAAAGAATTTAAAAGAATTTGACTTTTATAGGCTTCGTCTGAAAAATGATTTTAAATTGACACCCCTCCGTCCCATAATATATTATTCAATAAATAAGATGAGAAAGCTCGAACTGATAATGGACGCCCACGCCCTCGACCTTGCGCTCACCCGCATTGCGCACCAGATATTGGAGCATCACTCCGACCCCGCTATTGGCCTCGGCTCCGTCCGCATCGTCGGGATGCAGACGCGCGGGGTCTTTTTGGCGAAGCGGATCGCGGCGAAGGTCACGGCTATGGAGAGCCTGCCCTCGCCCATAGAGACCGGCATCTTAGACCCCACGCTCTACCGCGACGACTACCGCACGGCGTTTAGGCAGCCGGAGGTGCGCGTCACCGACATCCCGTTCGACATAAACGAGACGCACGTCGTCCTCGTCGACGACGTCCTCTTCACGGGGCGCACGGTGCGCGCGGCGCTCGACGCGCTGATGGATCACGGGCGGCCGCGCGCCATACAGCTTGCCGCGCTCATCGACCGCGGGCACCGCGAGCTGCCCATCCGCGCCGACTACGTGGGGAAGAAGATCACCACCTCGCCGACGCAGGAGGTCGCGCTCAAGGTGAGCGAGGTGGACGGGGAGGACTCGCTCTGGCTCATGGAGCTCGAGGGGGAGGGCGGCGGGCCATGAAGAAGCTCCGCATACAGCACCTCCTTGGCCTCGAGGGGGTCTCCCGCGAAGACATCGGCCTGATATTGGACACGGCGGACGGCTTCCACGGGATCCTCCAGCGGGACATCAAGGTGGTCCCCACGCTGCGGGGGAAAACGGTCGTAAATTTATTCTACGAGAGCAGCACGCGGACGAGAATCTCCTTTGAATTGGCCGAAAAGCGGCTATCGGCAAGCCCCCTCAATTTCAGCGCTTCGACGAGCTCCGTCAACAAGGGCGAGAGCCTGCGGGACACCATCCAAAACATAGAGGCTATGAAGATCGACATGGTGGTGGCGCGGCACGGCTGCGCGGGCGCGCCGTACTTCCTCACGCAGTGCACCGACGCGGTGATAGTCAACGCCGGCGACGGGCTGCACGAGCACCCCACGCAGGCGCTCCTAGACATGATGACCATCCGCCGCAAGCTCGGGCGGCTCGAGGGGCTGAAAGTAGCTATAATCGGCGACATCTTCCACAGCCGCGTGGCCCGCTCAAACGCCTGGGGGATGAAGACGATGGGCATGAACGTGACGCTCTGCGGCCCGCCGACGCTCCTGCCGCAGCACGTAGACAGCCTCGGCGTCCCCGTCACCGACAACTTCGACGAAGCGCTCGACGGGGCGGACGTGGTGATGCTCCTGCGCGTGCAGCTCGAGCGCCAATCAAGCGCCGTCTTCCCCTCGGTGCACGAGTACCGCGAGCGGTACGGGTTCGACTTAGAGAGGCTGTCGCGCATGAAAAAAGACGTGGTAATCATGCACCCGGGGCCGATAAACAGAGGCGTGGAGCTGGCGTCGAACGTGGCGGACTCGGAAAATTCAGTTATTTTGGACCAAGTTACCAACGGGGTGGCGGTTAGGATGGCGGTGCTGTATTTGTTGGGGGGCGGGGAATAATAAAGTCAAAGTCTTTAAAAGATTAAAAGATTAAAATACAAAGGCAATAATATGATTAAAAAAGGTTCAGGCAGCGTAATGTACCCCGTCACCAACGGCACCCCCCGGCCGCTCGTCATCACTAGCGGCCGCCTAATCGACCCAACCTTAGGCATCGACGGCACGCGGACGATAATCCTTGACAACGGCGTTGTCAAGTCAATAACCGACTCCCCCTACTCCTTAGGCATCGACGACGCCGACGTTATCGACGCCTCCGGCCTCTGGGTAACCCCCGGCCTCGTCGACATGCACGTCCACCTGCGCGAGCCCGGGCGGGAGGACAAGGAGACTATCGCGACCGGCACGCAGGCCGCCGCCGCGGGCGGGTTCACCGCCGTAGCCTGTATGCCGAACACTAACCCTGTTTTAGACGAAGACTCCAAGATTCGCTACGTCGTCCAGCGCGGCGAATCTTGCCCGTGCCGCATCTACCCCATCGGCGCGATAACCAAGGCGCTCGAGGGCGAGGAGCTCGCGCCGGTGGGCGAAATGGTCGCGAGCGGCGCGGTGGCTGTCTCCGACGACGGGAAGCCGGTCGCAAAGGCCAACGTGATGCGCAACGCGCTCAACTACTCGAAGTCGTTCGGCATACCGGTCATCTGCCACAGCGAGGAGCCCTCTCTTAGCGCCAAGGGGCACATGAACGAGGGGCTTGTGTCGACGAGGCTCGGGGTGCGGGGCATCCCCGTAATCGCCGAGGACATCGCCGTGTCGCGCGACATACTCCTAGCCGAATACACCGGCGCGCGCATACACATCGCGCACGTGTCAACCGCCGGCTCGGTGCGCCTCGTGCGCGAGGCGAAGCGGCGCGGCGTGAAGGTCACCGCCGAGAGCTGCCCGCACTACTTCACGCTCACGGACGAAGACATCGGGCTATACGACACCAACAAGAAGATGAACCCGCCGCTGCGCACCGCGGCCGACAGGGAGGCGGTGATAGCGGGCCTCGCCGACGGGACGATAGACGCGATAGCGAGCGACCACGCGCCGCACGTCCCCGAGGAGAAAGACGTGGAGTTCGACAACGCGGCTTTCGGCGTTATAGGCATGGAGACGTCGCTTGGGCTCGTGCTGACGGTTCTCGTGCGCAAGGGCATACTGACGCCTATGCAGATGGTCGAGCGGATGAGCGCCGCGCCCAATAGGATTTTGGGGCTCGCGGGCGGGTCGCTGAAAGCGGGTTCCCCGGCGGATGTGACGGTTATCAACCCGAACGTAAAGTGGACGGTCGACCCGGCGGCGTTCTTCTCGAAAGCGAGGAACTCGGCGTTCATCGGGATGGAGCTTACGGGCGCGGCGGCCGTTACGATTCTGGGCGGGCGGGTGGTTTACAGAAGGGACTGATTGTAAATCCTCATCATTTCTTTCAGCACACGCTCCGGGTTTTCGCTCTGCGTAAACTGGCGCACCATGCAGAAATTTTGCGCGCCGGACGAAATGACGAGGGGGAGGTTCCCCAAATCAATGCCGCCTATGCAGACCGCGGGCACCGTTGATGCCGACAGCATTTCTTTCATCCCGCCGATGCCGATAACGGGGTCGGGGATTTTTTTGGTCGGCGTGGCGAAGACGGGGCCTACGCCGATGTAGCCCGGGCGGAGTTGGCACGCGGCCGCCGCTTGGCGCGGATTGTGCGTCGATATTCCGATTATTCTGTCGTTGCCGACGATGGACAGGGCGTCGCCGTAGGGCATATCGCCTTGGCCGAGGTGGACGCCGTCGGCGTCTACTTCGGCGGCTATTTCGGGGTCGTCGTTTATTATCAGCAGGGTGTTCGTGCCGTCTGTAATTTTCCGCATCCGCAATGCGGCGTCGACAACGGTTTCCCTCGGCGCGCCTTTCATCCGCAGCTGGACGACGGGCATTTCGTGGTCGACTAAGAGTTTTGTCAGGTAATCGTACCCTTTGGGGGGGTCGGTTAGGACGGAATAAAATCCGAAGCGGGGCGGCAGCGTTCGTTTTGGCATGGCGATCTTGTTCAACACCAACAGGCCTATCTATTTGGCGCTTTTATTGTTCATCATCTTCGCGATTAGCTCGCGGTTGGGGATGATGTAGTCTATGACGGACAGCAGGGTGTAGACGGCCACTACCAGCATTACCCAGTAACCCGGGTGGTGGTCCCAAATTAGGTCGGGCATCCACGGGGCGCCTAAGCGCTGCGCTAGGATTACCGCGAGCATGCAGAACGCGGCTATGCCTTGGAGGACGGCTTTTAGCTTCCCCGACATTCGGGCGGCCAGCACGAATCCGCCGGAGGCGCAGACTATCCTCAAAAGCTGCATGAACGCGTCGCGGTAGAAGAACACGAGGTACATCCACAGCGGTATGATCCCCGTAACCATGAACGAGATGAAGACCGTCTGGCGCGAGACGCTGTCGGCTATGGGGTCGTAGACCTTGCCGAAGTCGGTGACTTCGTTGCGCGCGCGCGCGGCCATCCCGTCGAACATGTCGGAGAGCTCTATGAGCACCGCCAGCGCGAAGCATATATATATCCACGAGACCCCGCCGGAGCCGTAGCCGCGGATGAAGACTATCGCAAATACCGGTGCAATCGCGATGCGCGACGTCGTTAATATCGTTGCAAGATTCATAAAATCAGCGCTTTCAGCTAATAAACCCCCGCTTTTTTCACGCCCAGCCCCCCCCGTTGCCGCCGCCGCCGGACTAAAGCGGCGCTCTATTCATTATGTAATATATATTAAAACCGCCCCAAAGGGGATATTTTTAATGATTTAGAATTTTTGGCCTGGCAAATAATATATATTGTATTTGGGTTGATGCCGGGCTGACGTTGACGTTAAAAAGTCAAAGTCTTTTTAAAATTTTTTTCAGACGAAGCCTAAAAAGTCAAATTCTTTAAATCTTTTTCAGACGAAGCCTACGGCTTCATAACGTGTGGCGGCTAAAGCCGCCACACAAAGTCAACGTCAAAGG
>JAIRUL010000121.1 GCA_031254445.1 Chitinispirillales bacterium | reverse complement strand
AGAGCCTATTGGCCAATGCATCAACCTGACATTCTACTTCGAGCGTGAAGACAGCGCCAAATCCGCCGCGGCGGCGGCTACTGAAATGCTGGCGGTTGATAGCCCTGCGGTAGAGTACGTGGACGGCAAGCAGGACTGGAACGCCAAGTGGCGCGAGTCTATGGAACCGGCGCAGATCGCGGAGGGGGTGTGGGTCTCGCCGGCGTGGCTGGAGCCGCCCGAAAGCGGCAGGAAGGCGTGGATTAAAATCGAGCCGAAGATGGCGTTCGGCACAGGGCATCACGAAACCACGCGCCTCGCGGCCCGCGCGCTCATCGAGCGGGGGGGCTTCGTCGCGGGGAGGTCGGCGCTTGACATCGGCACCGGGTCGGGGATACTGTGCTTTGTCGCTAACTACCTCGGGGCGAGGGCTGCGCTCGGGGTGGAGATCGACGGGGACTGCCTTGAGAATCTGGCGGAAAACCTGAGGGATAACCCGCCGCGCCAAGGGGGGAGCGTCAGGTTTGCCATCGGGACGCTGGATTCGGTTATTAATGATGAGCGGTTTGACATAGTAGTAATGAATATGCTGTCGACCGAATCAACGCCGCTATTAAAGCAAATCTCCGCCGTAATAAAAAACGAATCGCTGCTGATTTGGTCGGGGATATTGGCGGGCGAGCGCGGGGAAGTCATAGGCATCGCGAAAAAATTCGGATTCGCCCTGTCGTCGGTACAAACGGAGAACGAGTGGTGGTGCGGGGCGTTTGTTCGGGAATAAAGTCAAAGTCTTTAAAGTCAAAGTCTTTTATGGGATAATGGGGCGTGCTGCAACTCCGGCGCCGTGGTTTACATGGCAGGAACGCCGGCGGCATTTGCGCTGGTGTCGTAAAGGCAAGGCCAGCCTTGCCTTTACTTAGCAGCAACCCTGAATGGGGTATGGGGCACTATAGCAAACGTCAAAAGCTGGGTTGACGTTCGCCATAGCGCTCTCTGCCACGCATAGGGTTGCTTTTAAGCGCGGGGCAGGCTGACCGCCCCACGCGCGACAACAGAGCGATATCGCCGGCGTCGCAACGCCGTGAATTCTGGCGGAGGGGGTTGCAGCACGCCCCATTATCCCATAAAAGAATTTGACTTTATCTTTTGATTAATTAAAACCATATATTTGCGCCCGACAAAAATATATTATCTTCAATATATATGTTTATTTAATATACGCATTATTTTAAACCTTAAACACAAAGGATTTTAGGAATGATTGATTTTTGCTATAAATTGGCTCGCAGGTGCATGCCGAGTTTTTTTTACCAAATAATTCGGAATAGCTACTTTGGAAGGCGGAAAGGGTATGAAACGCTCGGTACATACGAGGATATTTTTCTCCGGTACGGCAATGCGGCTCAGGCCTTGGGGGTTGGTTTTGCCGGGAAAACTGCGTTGGAAGTTGGTTGCGGGGATCAGATATTTACGGCGCTTTTTTTGCTCGCGGGCGGGTGCGGGAAAGTCGCGTTGGTTGACCCCAAGCTAAATTCTTATGGGGACGCCGCGCGCTTCTGCGGCGCCGTATCCGCGTTTCGGGCGGTTAGGCCGGATTTCTCCATGCCGGACGGCGAGGTTAGGGAGAGGGTGTTATGCTATAACGGCCTTAACGAGATTCCCGGCGCGTTCAACGGCAGTACTGACTTTATTTTCACCAACGTTGTCCTTGAGCACTTTCACGACTTAGACGTTTTCTTTTCGGCCGCGCGGCGGCTGCTTGCCGACGGCGGCGTTTCGTTCAACACCGTAGACCTATCCGACCACACGTACCACATTTTCAGGCGGTTCAAGGCGACGCAAAGCCTTTCTTACCGAAACGCGCTGAACCACCTCCGCTATTCAAACAAGGCTTTCGCGTTCATCAACGACCCCAAGTGTTTCATGAATAGGCATTTGCTGCCTGCCTACGGCGAAAAAGCGGCAAAGCACGGCCTCAAGTGCCAAATTAAGGAATTGTCGTCGCTGGGCAGGAGCGCCCCCATACACAAAGACATTGCCGGCGGGTTAGGCGGCGGCGGCGAAAATGGCCTTTACGCGACATTATTTGAGATGTTTTTGCAAAAATAACGCCGGCTTCCTACCGAATGCATGGGGTACGTTTTTTTATCGGAAATTAATTTTTTTTTACTGCCTATTGCTATAAGCGTTGCCCATCATTTATATTATTGAGATTACCGACGTTTCGTGATTATGCGGGCAACGGGCACTAGGGGCCCGTTTTTGCTATTTATACGGGGAAATCGTGTTTTATGGCGCCACTAGAGCAGTTGAAGCCGCTTATTGAGTCTTTGGCGGCTGAAATGGGCTTAGAGCTGTTTGACGCGCGTTTTTTCGGGTCTGGGAAGCGGTCTGTCCTGCGCCTTACCATCGACAAGCGGGGCGGTGTGGCTATCGCCGACTGCGAACGGGTAAGCGGGGCTGTCGGGGCGCTCCTTGACGAGCGTAATTTTTTTGGCGGGCGGCCCTACACGCTTGAGGTGTCGTCGCCCGGAGTCGACAGGCCGCTCAAGACGGAGCGGGATTTTTTGAGGATTGTCGGGAGGGAGGCGGCGCTGCATTTGAGCGTTGCCGTAAACGGGAAGAAGAGCCTGCGCGGGGTTGTGGCGGGATGTTCGGGCGGGACATTAGTCATTGATATAGGCAGCGAGCCGGTTCGCGTGCCCCTTGCCGACATTGTGAGCGGCCGGGAGGAGATCCGGTTCAAGTAACTTTTGAAAGGTTTGCACGGATGAAGAAGAAGGCCAATAAAGAGGCGCTCAAGGCCGCGGGCATCGTTGAGTCGCTTAGGGCGGTAACCAAGGAGAAGAGCATCGGCGTCGAGATGGTCCTTGAGACCCTGCGCGACGCGCTGGCTACCGCGGCGAAGAAGTACATCGGGACGCCGGTGAACGTCGAGGCGAAGATTGACCGCGAGAAAGGGACTATAGAGGTCTACACGCGCCAGACGGTGGTAGACGTTGTGGAGGATCCCGAGTTTCAGATATCGCTTGCGGACGCGAGGGAGGTCGACGACGGCATCGAGGTTGGCGAGGAGCTTGAGCAATCGCTCGACATCAACCTCTTCGGCAGGATGGCGGTGCAGACGGCGAAGCAGGTGATTGTGCAGCGCGTGCGCGAGGCGGAACGCGAGAAGATATTCTCCGACTACAGCGAGCGCGTCGGCGAAATCGTCACCGGCAAGGTGCAGCAGGTCGACAAGGGGAATATCCTAGTCGACCTCGAGCGCACGGAGGCCCTGCTCCCCCTGCGCGAGCAGATACGCAAGGAGCGCTACTCGCAGGGCGCGAACATCCGCGCGTGCATCATAGACGTGCGCAACAACACCAAGGGGCCGCAGGTCATAATATCGCGGACGTGCCCGGAGTTTTTGTCGCGCCTCTTTGAAAACGAGGTGCCGGAAATCTTTGACAAGACGGTAAAAATAGTAAAGGTGGTGCGCGATCCGGGCCACCGCTCGAAGATAGCGGTCACGACCTCCGACAGCCGCGTGGATCCGGTGGGCGCGTGCGTGGGGATGCGCGGCAACCGCGTCCAAAACATCGTGAGGGAGCTGTCGAACGAGCGGATAGACATAATAAATTGGACGGACGAGCTGTCGCTCTTAGTGCGCCGTGTCTTCGCGCCCGCCGAGGTGAAGCGCGTTATACCGGTGGGCGACCACAAGATAGTGGTAGTAATAGCGGAAGACGGCTTGGCGCTGGCCATAGGCCGCGAGGGCCAGAACATCCGCCTAGCGTCCAAGATGCTCGAGCGGGAGATAGACGTCTTCGGCGACGATGAATTCTCGAACCTAAGCGAGGAGCAGCGCGACGAGGTGCTGAGCGAAAAGCCCGCAAGCGAGCAACCCTCAGACGGCGCGCCCCCGCAAGACGCGGCAGCCGGCGACGAGGCAGGCAGCGAGCTAGGCGGCGACATCCCCTACGACGAAGCGCTGGAAGCTATCCGCGAAGAGGCCAAAACCGATTCGAGCGAATCCGCCGAAGACGACTCCGTTCAGGAAGAGATTATAAACAAAGCAGTGGAGTCGCTGTCAGCAACAGACGTTGACTCCGGCGCAGCCATAGAAAGCGCCAATAAGAGCGAAGAGTAATTGATACGTTTAGTGTTTGATGTGTTGATGTGTTTGATGTGTTGATCGATTTTGAAGTACCGATTTTTGCGCCCCGTGGGCGCTTGTTTTAAAACAGTATCCTCCCCCGCCTCTTCTTTTGGGGGAGGATATTGATAGGTGGGGGCTTATGGATCGGGGCGTTACGGGGCAGAGCCCCGTCCCCAAAAGATTTAAAAGATTTTGACTTTTATCTTTCGACTTTAAAGACTTTAAAGACTTTAAAGATTTTAAAGATTTTAAAGATTTTGAATTCGATTTGATTTGATTTGAGGTACGTTTAATGGCAAAAAAGAAAGTCCACGATCTCGCTAAGGAATTCAACGTCTCCGGCCAAGCGCTGGCGCAGATGTTGAAAGAGATGGGTATTCCCGTAAAGAGCCACATGAGCACGGTGGACGAGGAGCTGCGTACGCAGATCAAGGAGAAATTCGAGCTGGAGCGCGAGAAGATTAAGAAAGAGTACGAGCGCAAAAAGCTTATGATGAACAAGGCGAGCGAGGAGATAGAGGCCGCTGTGTCGCCCCGCCCCGCCCCCGCCCCGCAGCCAGCGCCCGCAGCCGAACCGCCCCAAGCTCAAGCGGCCGCCGCTCCGCGCCAGCCCGAACAGCCTGCGGCAAAGGCAGCCGACGCGCCGTCGTCTCAGCAGCAAAAGCCGAGAAGCTCTATCCGCAAGTACCACCAAAAGGAGTCGTGGGCAAAGAATTCCATGCCGTCGCCTTCGGGTTCCGGCCACTCCGGCGGCGGCCACCCGAGCCATTCCGGCGGCGGCCATTCCGGGCGTCCTGGGGGTCATGGGGGGACGGGAGCCGACGCCGCGGCTATACGAAACGCCCCGCCCAAGGCGCCCGACGGCGACAATAAAAAAGCGCTGCCCGGCAAGGCCGACAAGCACGGGAAGAAGAAGGGCGGCAAGCACAGAAACGAGCGCCCCGAGATAAACGAGGTCGAACTAAAGGCCAACGTCAAGAAGACGCTCGCCCGCATCGGCTCAGGCATCGGCAAGAAGAAGTACAAGAAAGAGGGCGGACAGCAGGACGAAATTGAGGATACGTCAAAGAAGGTGCTCAAGGTCGCTGAGTTCGTAACGCCGAACGAGCTTGCAAACATGATGAACACCGCTCCGAGCGACGTTATAACGAAGTGCTTAGAGCTTGGCATGTTCGTCACCATCAACCAGCGGCTTGACTTCGAGACAATCGAGCTTGTGGTGGACGAGTTCGGCTACACGGCAAGCCTCATGGAAGAGTACGTCCCCGAGGAGGACTTCGGCGCGGAGGCCGACGAGGCGGTGGGGGCGCTGCTACCGCGCGCGCCGGTCGTAACGGTGATGGGGCACGTCGACCACGGTAAGACGTCGCTGCTTGACTACATAAGAAAGACGAACGTCATAGCCGGCGAGTCGGGCGGCATCACGCAGCACATCGCGGCCTACGAGGTCAAAACGAAGCACGGATCCGTAACGTTTTTAGACACCCCGGGCCACGAGGCGTTCACAGCGATGCGCGCCAGAGGTTCGCAGATTACCGATGTCATCGTGCTCGTCGTGGCCGCCGACTCCGCGGTGATGCCGCAGACGCGCGAGGCCATAGACCACGCCAAAGCCGCGAACGTGCCATTAGTCATCGCCATCAACAAGGTCGACTTGCCGACCGCGAACCCCGACAAGATAAAGGGCGAGCTCGCAAGCTACAATGTATTAGTCGAAGAGTACGGCGGGCAGGTTTCCTGCGTAGAAATATCGGCGAAGACCGGCCACGGCATCGATAAGCCGCTAGAGGTTTTGGCCTTGGAGACTGAAATTTTGGAACTCAAAGCGACCCCCGAGGGCAGGGCGCAGGGCGTCGTCATCGAGGCGGAGCTAGACAAGGGCAAGGGGCCTATCGCAACCGTGCTCATACAGAGGGGCACGCTCACAAAAGGCAACGCTTTCGTAACGGGGATACACAGCGGCCGCGTGCGCGAGCTGCACAACGAGCGCGGGGCCATCGTCGAGAACGCGGGGCCAAGCCAGCCGGTGCTTATAATCGGCCTATCGGGGACGCCGCAGGCCGGCGACTCTTTCCGCGTGCTCGACGACGAGAAAGAGGCGCGGGAGATAAGCGCGCGCCGCAGGCTCGCCCAGAAAGAGCGCGAGATGCGCAGGATAAACGCCGTATCGCTCGACAACCTCTACGAGCAGATACAAGCGGGCAGCGTCCAGAACCTCAACCTCATCATCAAGGGCGACGTGGACGGCTCCGTCGAGGCGCTCGCCGCGTCTTTAGAAAAGCTTAGCACCCCCGAAATCAAGGTGCGCGTGATACATAAGAGCGTCGGCGCCATAAAGGAGACCGACATCATGCTCGGCGAGGCCTCGAACGCGCTCATTGTCGGCTTCCACCTGAGCCCCAATACAAAGATAAGGGATTTGGCGAAGCAGGAGGGCGTGGAAATTATGACATACCGCATCATCTACGAGGCTGTGGACGCGGTGCACAGCGCGATGGAGGGCATGCTCAAGCCGGAGATAAGGGAAAACACGCTGGCCGAGGTCGTGGTGCGCAAGGTCTTCAAGGTCTC
>JAIRUL010000091.1 GCA_031254445.1 Chitinispirillales bacterium | reverse complement strand
TAGGCTACGACGTAGCCGAAAAGATAAAGCATTTGTCCTACGGCATGGTAGAACTCCCCGAGGGCAAAATGAAGTCCCGCGAGGGCACGGTGGTAGACGCCGATGACTTAATACGCGAGACGAAAGAGCTTGCCAAGCGCGAGGTGATGGAGCGGTATGAAATCCCAGAGGCCGACGCGGAAGAGAGAAGTTTGAGGATAGCGCTTGCGGCGATTAAGTATCAATTGTTAAAAATCGACATCTCCAAAAACATGGTCTTCGACCCGAAGTCCGCGATAAGCTTTGAAGGCGATACCGGCCCGTATTTATTGTATAGTTACGCGAGGGCGTCATCGATACTAAGAAAATCGGGTGGATCGAAATCGTTGGTTTTGCCTGAAAAGTTTGAGTTGACGGAGATAAAGCTGGTGAAAAAAATAGCCTTCTTCCCCGAAGCCGTAACCCACGCCCAAAAGCGCTTGTCCCCATCCGTAATAGCCAATTATTCTTTTGATTTGGCGCAGACATTTAATGAATTCTACCACGCGAATCAAGTAATCGGCAGCGGGGGAGAGGTAGAAAATTTCAGGGTCAACCTAGTAGCGTCGTTTAGGTTTGTGATTAGAAAATGTTTGGGGTTGATGGGGATTGAATCTATAGAAGAGATGTAGGCTTTTAAGTCTTTTAAAATCAAATTCTTTTTAAGACGAAGCCTATAAAAGTCAAATTCTTTAAATCTTTTTCAGACGAAGCCTAAAAAGTCAAATTCTTTAAAAAATCTGTTTCAGACGAAGCCTACGGCTTCATAACGTGTGGCGGCTAAAGCCGCCACACAAAGTCAAAGTCAAAGTCAAAAAATAAACAAGGGATGGCTGTTTCCAGCCATCCCTCGTTCAACCAAACCAACCACATTGTCCTTACAATTCTATTACCGCAACAACTGCAGCACATTCTGCGGTATCTGATTCGCTTGCGCCAGCATCGCCTGCGCCGACTGCTGCAGTATGCTGTTCTTCGTGTGCTCCATGATCTCCTTCGCCATGTCGACGTCGCGGATCCGGGCTTCTGCGGCCTGCAAGTTTTCCGCGGAGGCGTCCACGTTCTTTATCGTGTGCTCTAGGCGGTTCTGCATCGCTCCGAGCAGCGCTCTTTGGTGCGAGACGCGCTGCAGGGCGTTGTTGACCGTTTCGATTCCGGTTGCCGCGCCGAACTTTGTGCTGAGGTCTACGTCGGCTACGTTTAGCGCCTTTGCCCTCATGTCGCCCATCGATATGAACGCGGTCTGCCCGCTGTTCGCGCCTATCTGCGCCATGACGGAGTCTTTGAGGTTGCTCGACGCGGGTTCGTAGCGCGAGAAGATGAAAGTGAGGCTCTCGCCGACTTTGCTCTCGTAGTAGCGGGCGGCCATCGAGTTGCTGGCGTTGGCGGAGAACTGGACGTTCACGCCTTGGTTGGCCAGGGTCACGCTGCCCGGGTAGAACTTCTCGGGTAGGGTGATCACGGTGCCGGCCATGAGCTTGGTGCCTTCGGGCCCGCTGTCGAGCTTAGAGCCGGAGGCGATTATGCTGTCCTTTGTGAGGGTGAAGGACTCGACGTTGTAGGCGTTGTCTGTGTTAGCGGTGATGTTTTCGGCGAGCGTTATGCGGCCTGTCTCTACGAACACAAGCCCCGTCGGGTCGTTGGGGTTGTCGAGGGTGCTGGAGTGCGTGAGCACGGTGCCATCGTCGAGCGTGATGCTCTTGCCGGCTGCGACAACCTCGCCGGCGATTTTTAGAACTTCGTTTGTCGGGTCGTAAGATATTTCGATCTCGTTGCCGCTAACGATGATCCTGATGGCGGTGGTGCCCTTGGATGCGTCGGTGAGCATCTGCACGGTGCTGCCGCGGGCCAGCACGCTGCCCTCGGTGAGGAGGGAGATGTCGCCCTCGGAGGAGCCGTCCTCGGGTTTGCTGGTTAGGTTGATGCTGTTCCCGATCGTGATGTTATTGGCTATTTCGCCCGGGAACACGGAGTAGTTGGAGGCTGCGGTTACGTTGACGTTGTCCTTGTAGGTTACGCAGCTGTCCTCTAGGACGCTCTGCGAGGCCACGAGGAACGAGGCCACGTTGCCGTTTAAGTCCATGTCGCTATCGAGGGCGAGGCTGCCGCTCTCTAGGGAGATCTCGCCGCCGCCCATGTTTCTCAGTATCGTGCCGTCGTCTAGGGTGATGCTCTTGCCGGCCCCGATGTCTACCTTCATTCCGCTTACCGTGGTGAGCTGCATTACGCCGCCCTCCGTGTAGTCTATCGCCGTCGCGCCGGTAACGTCGCTTATGGCGAGGGACTCGCCGCTGATTATCGTAAACTTGGAGCCCGCCGCTAAGATTGAACCGGAGGTGATTGTCTGGAATTCGTTGCTTCCCACCGCCGCGCCGAGGGTTATGGGGCCGTTGATTGTCGGGTTGTCGCTCAATGGCCCGGCGTCTTTTATCTTTGTGACCGCCCCGCCGTCCGCGATGATGGTTCCGGCTTCGAGTTCGCCGGCTTTGATGATGGTGTTCTCGCTGAGCGCCCGAAAGCTGTAGAGCGTCCCGTCCGGCCCGACGAGTTTGAAGTCGTTGGCGTTGTAGATTTCGCCGCCGTTCGCGTCGTGCGTCTGGTTAGTCTTGATGAGCATGAACGCGCCGTCGAAGACCCAGCTCTTGTCGTTCGACACGCTGTCCATCATGGCGTTCATCTTGATGGAGTCGATGTTGACGCTGGAGTTGTTGTTCATCCGCACCGTGCCCACGACCTCTTCGGCGACGCCCTTGGCGCTGCCCTCTAGGAGTTTCTTCGTGTTGAACTCCGTGGTGTTGGCGATGCGGTCGATCTCGGCGCGCAGCTGCTTGACCTCCGCTTGGAGCTCGGCCCTGTCGGCGTCGGTGTTTGTGTCGTTGGCCGACTGCACCGCGAGTTCGCGCATCCTCTGCAGGATGTCGTGCGTCTCGGCGAGCGCGCCCTCGGCTGTTTGGATGAGGGAGATTGTGTCTTGGGCGTTGCGCGAGGCCATGTTGAGCCCGCGGATCTGCCCTCTCATTTTCTCGGAAATGGCGAGCCCCGCGGCGTCGTCGCCGGCGCGGTTGATGCGGTAGCCGCTTGAGAGCTTCTCCATAGACTTGGAGTCGGCCGTCTGGCTGATACCCATTTGCCGATGGGTATTAATCGCGATGAGGTTGTGGTTGATACGCATAAAAAATCCTCCCTTAAAAGGGTTGTATGTGATTGGTTTATTCTCCGTAACCGAACTGTAACCTTCACGAATATTAAAGAGCAAGCGGCGTGCCAAACGTCTGTTTGTTATGAAAAAGGCGTTTTTTTGATTGATTTTGGGGCCGATGGCGGCGATAGGGGGAAATTTTGTGTTGGCGTGGTAAAAATTGCCGGATTGCCGTTGACGTTGACGTTGACGTTGATGTTAAAGTCAAAAGCTATTATTGGATAATGGGGCGTGCTGCAAATCATCGGTCGCTTGCCGGCTTGGCAGAGGCGCGGGGGTTCGTTGCGCAGCGTACGCTCGTGCGAAGCCGCGCTTCGCCCGAGCTTAGCAGCAACCCTTAATTGGGCACGGATGCAATGGCAAACATCAAAACCATATGCCGCCTAGGGTTGCTGCTAAGTAAAAGCGGGGCTGGCCCCGCTTTTACGACACCAGCGCGCACGCCGCCAGCATGCCTGCCCAGTAAACAATGGCGCTGGAGTTGCAGCACGCCCCATTCCCCCATATAAGGCTTTGACTTTGACGTTGACTTTGGTTTTAAAGGCATTAAAGATTCTTGTTTTTTCCTCCCCGCCATATATTATATTGTATAGTGATATGGTCACGAAGAAACGCTATATTGCGCCCATTGCGTCCGCCGCCGCCGCGTCGTTGGTATCATTAATGCTGCTGGCGCCCTCCGCCGCGCGCGCCCAAGCCAAGCCGTCCCCGCCGCCTCAACCGGCTTCGGCCCCGGCCCCCGCTCCGGTTCCGGCCCCCTCCGCGCCGCAGCCCGTTAAGCCGCCGTCTTTGGATCTTGCTGTTCCGCCCCCGTCTTCGCCCTCGGCCGCGCCGCCGTCCCCGTCCGCCGCCGCGCCGTCCGCTGCGGCTGCTGCGTCCCCCGCCCCCGCGAGGGCGTATATGGCGCAGTCTTACGTAGATACGACGGTAATGCGCGCGATTTTTGTTTTAAACGAGGCCACGACCCAGTACAGCGTGAACGCCAACAAGCAGAGCCACGCGGTCACTAAGGCGCGGGCTATCATAGACGACCTCAAGCAGAGGGCGAAAGGCGACCCGAACGAGCGGTACGTGCTTATGAAGACCCAGGAGGTTGAGGCGCTGATATTCCTTGAGGAGCAGGAGATGCGCCGCATTGCCGATGACAAGCGCATTCTAACGGCTAACCAGCTTGTGCTCCAGTACAACGCCGAGGTGGGCAAGATACGTCCGGACTTTGCGACGCTTAGGGGGGTGTTTATGCGGATGGCCGAGGTGGACACGCGCCAGGCCAACAACTTGGCCGCTTCTTACAACAACCGTTACCGCCAAATATCGCGCGAGGCGATGTATTCGCTTGAGAAGGCGCTTACCGCCAACGATGCCGGGCTTGCGCGGCGGGAGCTTGATTACTGCGATAAGAACAAGAACTACTTGGTTATAAGCAGTACGCAGCTTGCCCAGCAGCGAGAGCGTTTGGATAAGATGCAGAGCGCTCAAACAGACTTGCCGCGCATCATCGCCGCGCTCGACGAGGGCGAGAAAGCTTATAGGGCGTTTAAGCTCTCCGAGAGCCGCTCGAGCCTCACGATGGCGCAGAACCGCCTCAACGATATTCGCGCGTACCTTGCCTCCAAGGACGGGGTGTCGGCCGCGGCGCGGGCCGACCATGCCCTGCGCGCGCTCGACGCCCGCGAGGACTCGCTTGTGAAAGTGGCGATGGGGGTTTTAGACAAGCAGGGCCCGGACGCCGCTATTGAGTACTTGCAGGATGTGCTGCAGAAGCGGATGAACATCTCCTACGAGCGCGCGTCCATCGTTGATCAGGCGATCATGAAAATGCGGCCCGAGAGGGCGCTAGAGTCCAAGGTGAAGATGGTCGAGGCGGATACGGTAGACGACTCCGGCAAGAACTACGAGATGATTGTGGGCATACAGGACAAAGCGAGGTGGCGGGCGCAGGAGAAGGCCGACAGCCTTAGGATAGTGCGGGACAAGGCGGCGAACCTTAGCATAAATATCTACACGCTTTTAGAGCACAGCAAGGTCAAGGACGCCACGCGCCTATTTAATAAAGAAAAGGTTTTCTTGTCTTCTGTGATGGAGAAGAACGCTTTTGCGATGCTTGAGAGCTACGTGCAGAACGGCGCGGCGGCGGCGGCGGCGGCGGGCGCCAATGTCGATAAGAACAGGCGGAAAGCGGAGCAGTACGTGGCTACAATTTATTCGCTGTTAGAGAAAAACAATATCAAGGAAGCCAACCAGCGGTTCAACAAGAACCGGAAGTCGTTAGCTAAGTATTTGGACAGGGAGTCGTTCCAGATGCTGGAGCTCACGGTGACGCAGTCTTACAGCACGATTGCCAAGAAGAAATAGCCGGCAGGCGCACTGCGGGGGAGGCTTGATTTGCCCGTAACCTTTTGCGGCTTTGGCGCTGGCATGTGCCTTTTTCATATTGCCTTTCGCGTTTTACCTATTTTTTATAACCTTTTATTTTTTTTAATATTTGCAATTATCAGCGTAAGTATTATATATTAATATGTTAGGCTGTCGCACCCAACACACCGGGCAATTAAGAAGAGGCGAATAATATGTTGAGTGATGAAATGCAGGGCGTTATTGAGAAGGTGGAGGAGCTTTCGGCTGCGCTTGTCCTTGTGGATCCCACCGACAACCAAGCGCTTGCCGTGGGCGTCCATGCCAAATTAGAGGCGCTGCGCGATTGCTCCGGCGACGAGCGCGTGAAAGAGGCCGCGAAGGGCGGAATCAACATTGTTGAGAAGATAATATTTCAGGAAGTTTCCGCCGCCGACGGCATAACGCAGATTGCGGAGCTGCTTACCGTGCTGCGCCGCAAGTGCCAGTACGGCGATGGCGATGGGGGGGCGGGCGCCGCGGGCAAGGGCGGCGAGGCCGCCGCGCCGGAGGGCGACGCCGGCGACATTGCGAACGATTTGGACTTCGATATGGACGCGAAAGAGGACGACGCCCCGCCCGCCGCGCCCGCCAAGCCGCTTGTGCAGGACGCCCAGGGCTTCTTCGTAGACAGCTCCGCGCCCAAGGAGAAGCCTAAAGCGAAGTTTAGGCGCGAGATAGACATTTCTACGCTCGACGGGGATCTTCTGAGCGAGTTCATCGCGGAGGCGCAGGAGCACTTGGCGAACGCCGACGCCGCCCTGCTTAGGCTTGAGGCTACTCCGGCGGACGTAGATATTATAAACGAACTGTTCCGCGTTTTCCACACGATAAAGGGCGTCGCCGGGTTTTTATCTTTAGACGGCGTGCAGGCGCTCGCGCACGTCACCGAGAGCCTCATGGACAAGGCGCGCGAGAAAGTTTTCGTGCTCACGAGCCCCGCCATAGATTTGATATTCTCTACGGTGGATACGCTCAAGAAGGAGGTGGAGTCGCTCACCACCGCGCTTGAGCACGGCACGCTGTACGTGGTTCAAGACGTCATGGAGCAGATCATCGCCTCGGTAGACTCTATGCACGACGCCTTGCTCACCGGGAGCCCCCCCAAGCCAATGCTAGGCGAGATACTCATCGCCGACGGCAAGGTCTCGCGCGAGGAGGTCGAGTCGGTGCTCAGCGAGCAGCAGCGCAGGCCCGGTTCCAAGGTGGGCGAGATATTGGTCGAGCGCGGCGCGGTCTCCTCGAACGACGTCACGCAGGCGCTGGAGAAGCAAGGAACCGCCAGCAAGGGCGTGGTGGTCGTCAAGGAGAGCGTGAAGGTCGACACGGACAAGCTAGACAAGTTGGTTGATATGATAGGGGAGCTCGTTATCACCGAGTCTATGGTGACGGGCGAGCTTGAGGGGAAAGATTTCCAGAGCTCGCGGCTCGGGGCCAACGCCCGCCAGCTCAAGAAGATTACGCGGCAGCTGCAGGAGATAGGCCTGTCTATGCGCATGATGTCGCTCAAGGCCACGTTCAGCAAGATGGCGCGCCTTGTGCGCGACCTTGCGCGCAAGGCCGGCAAGGAGATAGAGTTTGTGAGCATCGGAGAAGACACCGAGCTTGACAAGTCGGTAATCGAGCACATCTCCGACCCGCTCGTCCACATGATCCGCAACTCCGCCGACCACGGTTTGGAGCCGCCCGACGAGCGCGTGGCGGCGGGCAAGCCTCGCGAGGGGATCATAACGCTCAAGGCGTACCAAAAGGGCGGGTCTATATGCATAGAAATACAAGACGACGGCCGCGGGCTAAACCGCGACGCCATCATTAAAAAGGCTATAGAGAAGGGCATCGTCGAGGCCGGCGCGCCGATAACCGACAACGAGATACACCACCTCATCTTCGCCCCCGGTTTCTCGACGGCGGCGCAGGTGACGGACATATCGGGCCGCGGCGTGGGGATGGACGTCGTGAAGAAAAACGTGGAAGCGCTGCGCGGGAGGATAGAGATTCATTCGAAGATAGGCGAGGGGACGACGTTCATCATCCACCTGCCGCTCACCCTTGCCATCATGGACGGCATGATCGTCTGCGCCGGCGACGAGCGCTACATCCTGCCCACCTTTTCGGTGGTGGAGAACTTCAAGCCCACAAGGGACGATCTCACCGATGTCATGGGCTCCCAAAAAATGGTGATGTGCCACGGCCAGCTCCTGCCGCTCTACAGCCTCGCCGAGGTGATGGGGAAGAGGAACACCGTCACCATAGAGGACGGCATCGTGATGGTGGTGGAGGACGCCGGCAAGCGCACGGGGCTTTTGGTGGACAAGATCATCGGCCAGCAGCAGACGGTCATCAAAAAGCTCGGCGACGGCATAGGGAAGATCAACGGCGTTTCGGGCGGG
>JAIRUL010000069.1 GCA_031254445.1 Chitinispirillales bacterium | reverse complement strand
AAGGAAAAGCGGCCGGAGGATTTTGACGACGGCGACGCGGAGCGCGCAAGGGCGCTCGCCGCTGAGTTTCTGCCCGACGAGGGGGCGAAAACAGGCGGGCGGAAGAAGCAGGCGGAGGCGCCCGTCCCATTCAAAAAGTATGTTATTGACGGATGGGAAATCTACTTAGGCAAAAACAGCGAGCAGAACGACGAGCTCTCCGTAAAGTTCGCTAGGCCCTCCGACATCTGGCTCCACGTGGCCGCCCACGCCGGCAGCCACGTCATAATCCGCCGCAAAAAGGGGGCGCCAAACCCGCCCAAAGAAATCATCCACAAGGCCGCGCAGCTGGCCGTTTGGCACTCGAAAGCAAAGCACACCTCGTTCGCCGAGGTTCACGTGACCGAGGCCCGCTTCGTGAGGAAGCGCCGCCACGCCCCCCCTGGGGAGGTGATCGCCGAGAGGTGCAAGGCGGTGGGGGTGGAGCCGAAAGATCCGAGGCTGATAATAGGCGGCGCCCTTGGGCGCTTGTGATTGGGCCCCGGGTTAATTATGGGGCAATAAATATCTCGGAAGCAAGAACATTTTGGGCATCGGTTAGGTTTTTTGCGACGCAATTTGCGCGCAAAAAAAATATTTTTTTTCATTAATTCCCCCCGTGCGTATAAATTATATTCTATGCGTCGGATAAGAGCGCCCCGTCCACAAAAAAACAAAAACCGGAGCTGCGGGTGAAGGGAAGTCAGGTAACGGTTAAGGGCGTCGAGAAGTACTTCGGCGGCTTCCATGCGCTAAAGAATGTCTCCCTTGGGATAAACAAGGGGGAGTTCTACTCCTTGCTCGGCCCGTCGGGCTGCGGCAAGACAACGCTTCTGCGGATTATCGCGGGGTTCGAGGATCCCTCCGCCGGCGCGGTGTTCTTAGACGACCGCGACGTCATCCCCATCGCGGCCAACAAAAGGCCGGTCAACACCGTCTTCCAGACCTACGCCCTCTTCCCGCACTTAAGCGTCTTCGAGAACGTGGCGTTCCCGCTGCGCCTAAAAAAGCTGCCAAACGCGGCGGTCAAGGAGAAAGTGGGGGAGTTTTTGGAGCTTGTTAAGCTGCCCAAGGAGGGGGGCAAGCTGCCCTCTCAGCTCTCCGGCGGGCAGAAGCAGCGGGTGGCTATAGCCCGCGCGCTCATAAACGAGCCTAGCGTGCTGCTCTTAGACGAGCCGCTTTCGGCGTTAGACGCCAAGCTGCGCCAGCACATGCTCATCGAGCTCGACGCCATCCACGACAAAATAGGCATTACCTTTATATATGTCACCCACGACCAGCAGGAGGCGCTGAGCGTCTCCGACCGCGTGGCGGTCATGAACGAGGGCGAGGTGGTGCAGGTCGGCACGCCCTCCGAGATATACGAAAGCCCCAGCTGCCCTTTCGTCGCGCACTTCATCGGCGAGACGAACTACCTTGGCGGGGAGGTGGCCGAGGTGCTGGACGGCAAGCACGCGCGGGTCGACTTCCCGGGCATTGGGGCGCTATACGTCTACCAAGACAAGCCGCTGTCGGTCGGCGACGGCGTGAAAGTGACGGTCAGGCCGGAAAAGATCCGCATCTCCTCCGACAAGCCCGAGGGGCAGGCAGGGCGCATGAACGTGCTCGAGGGCACCGTGGACGAACTCATCTACTCCGGTTTCCAGAGCAAGTTTTTCGTGAGGGTAAGCGCTAGCGCCACTTTCCGCATCTTTCGCCAGCACGTCAAGTATTTTATGGACGAGAAGGCGATAAACTGGAAAGACAAGGTTTACATTTGGTGGAACGACAACGACGGCTACGTCGTGGAAGCGGAGAAGAACCCGTGAAGAAGAACCTCGGCCCCGCCTATGTCGCGCCCATAACAGTGTGGCTCTGCGTATTCTTCGTTATCCCCATAAGCATAATCGTTTACTACAGTTTCTTAACGAAGGGCTTCAACGGCGGCGTAGTCCACAAGTTTTCGCTCGACGCTTTTAGGGCGCTCTACAACCCTACGATTTTCAAGATAACGTTCAACACCTTTTGGGTAGCCTGCGTGTCAACGGCGGTTATGGTGGCGCTCGCCGTCCCTGCGGCGTACTATATGGCGCGCAGCAGGCATAAGAATTTTTTCATGCTTTTAGTGATAATCCCCTTCTGGACAAACTTTTTGATACGCATATACGCGTGGATGGCGGTTTTGGGCAACAACGGCGTAGTGAACCATGCGCTCTTGTCGATGGGGCTTATAGATCGGCACATACAATTTTTGTACAATACCAACGCGGTGATACTCGTGGCCGTCTACACATATTTACCGTTCGCCATTTTGCCGCTTTACTCCACCATAGAGAAGTTCGACTTCTCGCTTGTGGAGGCGGCGCGTGACTTGGGCGCGACGAAGCTCGCCGCTACGCTGCGCGTGCTCGTCCCCAACATCCGCGGCGGGATAACCACCGCTGTGCTCTTCACGTTCATACCGGCATTCGGGAACTACGCCATCCCGCAGATAATCGGCGGGAGCAGCTCGTACATGCTCGGCAACGTCATAGCGAGGGAGCTGACTGTCACGAGGAACTGGCCGTTAGCGTCGTCTATTTCGCTGGTGATCACGGCGCTGACTACGCTAGGCGTGCTGATCTTCATGCGCTTCAACCGCTCGGCGTCGGAAGAGGCGCGCGAGCGGGCGCAGGACAACGCGCCGATGTCGGCGATGCCGCAGGTTTCCGCGCAGTCAACCGGAACTGGGGCGTCCGAATGAATCGCATAGGCAAGCACGCCACGCCCAATAGGCCCACAGGAAAGTTCTCTTTTGGCATGTTCACATTTGTCATCTGTTTCCTCTACACGCCGCTTGTCATATTGGTAGCTTACTCGTTCAACCAGAGCAAGATGATGTCGTGGGGCGGCTTCTCGCTGCGCTGGTATAGCGAACTCTTCTTCAACTCCGAAAGCCTATGGCACTCGTTCGGAAATAGCGCTATTATCGCCGTGACCTCCGCCACCATCAGCACCGCCATAGGCACGCTCGGCGCGATAGGCTTCTATTGGTACCGCTTCAAATTCAAGAAGCTGATACGCATCGCCGCGTTCGTGCCGATACTCATCCCCGAAATCATCATCGGCGTCTCGCTCCTAATATTCTTCGCGGGGATAAAGCTGAACCTAAGCCTATTCACAATATTCTTAGCGCACACGACGTTTAACATCCCGTTCGTGCTGATGGTAGTGACGGCCCGTCTCGAGGAGTTCGACTTCACCATAATCGAGGCCGCCTACGACCTCGGCGCAAAAGAGCTGCAAACGCTCGCCAAGGTGATACTGCCCGCCGCGTTCCCCGGGATAATGTCGGGCTTCCTTATCGCCGTAACGCTGTCGCTTGAGGATTTCGTGGTAACATTCTTCGTCTCCGGCCGCGGTTCGGCAACGCTGCCGTTGCACATATACTCGATGATCCGCTTCGGCGTGTCGCCGGTGATAAACGCGCTGTCGGTAATTGTCATAGCGGGAACGGTGGTGCTGGCGGTACTTTCGAGGAACGTGGTTAAGTATATGTTTCAGAAGTAGGTTTGATGTTGGTGTTGCCGTGCTGGTTTTAACGTCCCGTGGACGTGTGTTTTTAAACGGGGCGTTACGGGGCGGAGCCCTGTCCCCAAAAAAAGCTTTTAAAGATTTTGACTTTAATAAACCATATAAACCTATTACATAGGAGGAATGCATGAAAAGGATTGCCATCATTACCACAGTCGTTGCCGCCGCCATCACCATCTCTATCGCCCTACTTTTAATTATAGGATGCGGGCCGGCGAAACCGAAGCTCTACGTCTACAACTGGACCTACTACATCCCCAACGGTGTAATCAAAGACTTTCAAAAACGCTACGGCGTGAAGGTCGTCTACGATATGTACGCCTCGAACGAAGAGATGTACGCCAAGCTCAAGGCCGGCGGCGGGAAGTACGACATCGTCGTCCCGTCGGGGGATCACGTCGCAATCATGATAGCCGAGGGGATGCTCCAAGAGATAGATAGGAGCCGCGTGACGGGCTTCGCAAACCTCGACACCTCCGTGCTCCCGTGGATAAAGTTCGATCCCGGCCTAAAATACAGCGTCCCCTACGCGATGGGCAGCGCAGGCGTTTCGATAAGCAAGAAGGAGCTAGGCCACGTAACAACGAGGAGCTGGAAAATCTTCGAGGATCCCGCGCTAAAAGGCCGTTTCACCCTGCTTGACGACATGCGGGAGGTCTTAGGCGCCGCCCTAAAATCCCTCGGCTACTCCGTAAACTCCACAGACACAACGGAGCTTGAAGAGGCCAAAAAAGTAGTCCTAGAGTGGAAAAAGGGCGTTGTCAAGTTCGACGCCGAGGCGTTTGGCAAAGGCTTCGCCGCAGGTGAATTTTGGGCCGTGCACGGCTACGCCGAAAACGTCTTCTCGGAACTCGACCAAGACTCCCAGAGCGACGCCGAGTTCTTCATCCCCGAAGAGGGCGGCCCGATGTACATGGACAACATGGTGATACTCAAAGACGCTGAGAACGTCGACCTAGCCTACCAGTTCATCAACTACATCCACGAGCCCGCGGTCTACGCGAAGATAATGGACTACTTCATGCTGCCGTCGATAAACGTCCCGGCGCGGGACTACATGAAAGTTAAGCCGCACTACCAGATAGAAGATCTTGCGAAGTCGGAATTTAAGGAGGATCTTGGGGAGCATTTGGAGCTCTATAATAAGATTTGGCAGGAGATACGGGTGGGGAAGTAGCGGTTGACGTTGACTTTGACTTTGACTTTGACTTTGACTTTGACTTTGACTTTGACTTTGACTTTAAAATCAAATTCTTTAATATTTAGACGAAGCCTACGGCTTGATAACGTGTGGCGCAGAGCCGCCACACAAAGTCAAAGGATTAAAGTCAAAGGCGGAGGGGGGGATGGTGTTGACGTTGATGTTGACTTTGTGTGGCGGCTTGAGCCGGCACCCGTTA
>JAIRUL010000027.1 GCA_031254445.1 Chitinispirillales bacterium | reverse complement strand
AAAACGGAACCGTCCCGCTCACCTACCGCGCTGTTATAGGCAAGGTTAGGAAGAGGGCGGATTAGAAGCGCGCCGATAACCGCGGCGCGGGCGAATGGAGGCTTTGGCCGATGGCTAAGGGCGTGTTTGTTACCGGCAGCGGGACGGGGGTCGGCAAGACGTATGTGTCGGCGCTGCTTATAAGGGGGTTTTCGGCGCTTGGGCATCGCGTTACCTATATGAAGCCGGTGGAGACGGGGTGCTCGGGGTTTGGGTTGCCGGGCGGTGCGTTAATAGGCGATACACCGGCTGGCGATGCATCAGTAGGCGATGTATTAGCTGACGGCGTGTCAACGAGCAATGTATCAATCGGTGCGGATACGCATCTTGCGCTCGGCTTGACATCCTGCAAGTCCGGCGACATATCGCTCCACTCGCCCTACCGTTTCGCTCCGGCGTGTTCTCCGCACTTGGCCGCGCGCGAGGCGAATTGCCGCATAGACATCGGCCATATAGTATTGGCATATGAGAAATTGGCTAAAAGCGCCGCCGCCGATGTTGTCATCGTTGAAGGAGCCGGAGGGGTGCTTGCGCCAATCAGCGACAATGAATATATGATTGACGTAATGCGAGCGCTCCGCATCCCCGCGATTTTGGTCGTCGAACCATCGCTTGGGACGCTCAACCACACGTTTATGTCGTTGCGCGAGCTTGGCCGAAGCGAAGTTGACGTTGTCGGCGTGGTGATAAATAATGCGTGCGGTATCAACAGAGACTATATCTACAATGATAACGCGGCGTCGATCCGCCGGTACGTCGGGTCAATTCCGTGCCTTGATTTTGGACATGGGGGTATCAATAACGATTGCGATGGCATCAATGAGGATCGCTGCTGTGTCAATAAAAATTACGGCGGCATCAACAAAACCCAGGGCATTGCGGTAAAGGAGTTCTGCAATGAACTTGCAAAGCGTATATGACCGCCTATGGATGCCGTTTACCGCGCACCAAGACCACGCGGACTACCCGCCCGTAGTAATGAGCCGCGGCGCGGGAATCTATCTCTATGGCGCGGACGGCAAGCGGTACATAGACGCGATAGGCTCGTGGTGGGTGAGCGCGCTCGGGCACTGCAACCCGAAAACCTCCGAGGCGGTAAGGGCGCAGCTTGACAAACTTGAACATATGTCTATGGCCGGTTTCATTTCTGAGCCTACGCTTGAGCTCGCCGAGATTTTGGGCGAATTGCTGCCTAAACGCCTAACAAAGATATTCTTTTCAGACAACGGATCGACGGCCGTGGAGGTCGCGCTCAAAATTGCGCTGCAATGCCACGCGCTGCGCGGAAGCGGCAGGCGCGAAATCGTGGCGTTAGGCGGCGGCTACCACGGCGACACGCTTGGCGCGGTGTCGGCGGGGTCGATACCGGCGTTCCACGGCCTCTTCCACGAGCGCTTCAAGGGGCAGCGTTTCACCGATGAGCCATACTGCTTCCGCTGCCCGGCGCGTATGCCGTCGCCGCAAGATTGCGGGGCCGAGTGCATGGATTCGCTCTCGAAGATACTAGGCGAGATAGGGGAGAGGGTAGCGGCCTGCGTCTTCGAGCCGATGGTTCAGGGCGCGGCGGGGATGCGCGTCTACCCCGCTAAGGTTTTGCGGAAAATTTTTGACATATGCCGCCGCCACGGCGTGCTAACGATAGCCGACGAGGTCGCCACCGGGCTGGGCAGGACGGGAGAGATGTTCGCCTGCGATCATGCGGGCGTGACGCCGGATATCATGTGCATAGCGAAAGGCATGACGGGCGGTTTTTTGCCGATAGCAGCCACCGCGGTAAGCGGTGAAATATACGAAGAGTTTAAGGGAAGCCGTTTGTCGCCGGAAAAAACGTTTTATCACGGTCACACGTTTACGGGAAACCCGCTTGCCTCCGCGGCGGCGGTAGCGCACATAAAACAATTAGTTGACGCGGGGCTGCCGAGGTCGGCGGAGCCGGTGGCCAAGCATTTTTTTGAATCGATAATGAAATTTGACGGCCACCCGAACATATCGGGAATAAGGCATTTGGGATTTATAGGAGCGTTTGAGCTCGTGAAAGATAAGTTGACTAAAAAGAAATTTCCGGCGGAGGAGCGTATGCCTTTTAGGATAACGCAGAAGGCGCTAGAAAAGGGTCTTATCATAAGGCCCTTAGGCGATACTATTTATTTCACGCCGCCGTTTAATGCTACGGTGGAAGAAATTGATATGATGTTTGGGTTGACTAGAGACGTTATAGGTGTGGTTTTGTGATTATTGAAAGTCTTTTAAAGTCAAATTCTTTTAAATCTTTTTCAGACGAAGCCTATAAAAGTCAAATTTTTTTAAAAATCTTTTTCAGACGAAGCCTACGGCTTCATAACGTGTGGCGGCTAAAGCCGCCACACAAAGTCAACGTCAAAGGCGGCGGTGTATCGGTGTTTTGATAATAGGGCGGGGGCAAGCCCCGCCCCTACAATGACATTCGCGGTAGAACCGTAGGGGCGGACCTATGTGTCCGCCCTTCTCCCGTATGGGTTCGTGGGGATGTTCGGGATTGGC
>JAIRUL010000023.1 GCA_031254445.1 Chitinispirillales bacterium | reverse complement strand
GATAAGAGCATCGCTGACGCCGACCTCCCTCATTTTCCGGAGATTCCTTAAAAAAGCCAGATCACCCAGTTTGTTATACTCTTTGCCGGTTTACCCTATAATCTCCCGAACCTTCAATATCTCAAGCCCGTACTCTTCGTCCACCAGCTTGAACGTGAGGTACTTCCCCCCCAAATCGTTGGTTTTTACATCGGCAGCCTCGGCCATAGCGCCCCCTGGTTGATTGTTGACCCATAATTTAGAACAGCGTGACATTTTCGCAACACTATATATATAATATGATTAAGTATCGGCAATTATCAAGTATAATTTTGAAAAAAAATGGGGGGCGGGGCGGAACCCCGCCCCCCGCTGCTTACGAGCGTCACGCCATCTCGTCGTCGCTTAGCGGAATAATCTCCTCCGGTTTGACGATTTTGACGGTTTTTGCGGGCGCCGCGGGCGCCGCCGCCCTATTGTCGGCAATCATGGCGGCCGGCGCTTTCTTAGGCGTTCTCGCGCCCCAATTCGCCGTTTTCCGGCTCCTGCTGCGCGCCTCGGTCAGCTTGAAGCTCTCCACCATGATGTCCAGCTCGCCGGCTTGGCTCGACAGCTCCTCCGCCGCGCTCGCCGACTCCTCGGAGTTCGCCGCGTTCTGCTGGGTGACGTTGTTCATCTGCGCCACGGCGGTGTTGACCTGCTCGATGCCCAGCGCCTGCTCGCTCGAGGCCGTGGCGATCTCGGCTACGAGGAGGCTGACCTTGCCGGCGCGCTCCACCGTCGTCTCAAGCGCCCGCGCCACGTCTTTCGTTATCTCCACGCCGCTGTCGGAGTTCTTCACCGACTCCTCGATCATGTTGGCGGTGTTCTTCGCCGCCTCGGCGCTCCGCATGGCTAGGTTGCGCACCTCCTCCGCGACGACCGCGAAGCCCTTGCCCGCCTCGCCGGCCCGCGCCGCCTCGACCGCCGCGTTCAGCGCCAGGAGGTTCGTCTGGAACGCTATCTCGTCTATCGTCTTCAATATCTTCGCCGTGTTGTCCGACGAGGTCTTGATTTGCAAAATCGCCGTCTCCATCCGCTTCATAGCCTCGTTCGCCTCGTTCACCGACTCGGCGGCCTGCGCCACGAGTATCTTCGCCTGATTGGAGTTGCCGGCGTTTTGCTTCGTCATAGACGACATCTCTTCTAAGCTCGACGACACCTCCTCAAGCGAGCTCGCCTGTTCGTTCGCGCCCTCGGCCAGAGACTGCGACCCCTGCGAAATCTGCCCGCTCGCGCTCGACACCTGCGCCGACGCTTCGGCGACCTGCGACATCGCGTCGTCAAGGCTTTTCACCAGCGTGTTGATATTTTCCTTCATCACCGCGAACTCGCCGGCGTATTCCATCGTCATGCGCTGCGACAAGTCTTTCGCCGCCGCCGCCTGCAGCACCTTGCCGCCGTCCTCCGTGATGAGCGCGCGCAAAGAGCCGATGGTGCCCATAAGCGCGGGCACAATCTCGTCCTCCGAATCGTGCGGCGTAATGTCCGCGCTCAAGTCGCCGCGCGCAATCTGCTTCATCGTCCCGATAATGGTGAACTGCAAATCGTCGGCGAAGGCGTCCATAATCTCCGCCATCTTGCCGATCTCGTCCTTGCGGCTCATGCGCAGCCTTGAAGAGAGGTGCCCGCTTCTAAGCTCGCCGAGCATCGCGACCGCCTTGTTGAGAGGCTTGCTTATGCCGGTGGATATAATGAACCCAAGCGCCAAACTGAGCAGCACGCCGAGCGACAAAAACGAAATGAGCGTCGTGCGGATAGAATCGTACGTCTTGCTGCTCCGCTCCCACTCCGCCTTGGCGATGGAAGTGCCTAAATCCGCAAGCTCGTGCGCAAGCGACGCGGCCTTGACCCCGGATTGCCGGGTGTCGGAGAGCGCCTTGTCAAGCTCCGGCGGCACGTCGAGCTTGTGATTCCCGCTCTCATGTTCCACAAGGTCGGCCAGCGTGGAGAACGTGCGGTACTCTTCGCTTATCTGCGCGTGAATCTTCTTCCCCTGCTCGGTTGTCAACATTTTATCGAGAGTCGCCAAGATCTCCTCGATGTTCTTCTCAGCGGCGCTAAGGGCGTCAAGCTGCACCGCCCGCTCGTCCCCGACGGCAAGGGGCAGCATGCGGATGGCTACGCGCATGTTGGCCAAGTTCAAGTTGATGTCGTCGCTCGCCTTGACGACGCCGAGCCTGTTCACATACATGCTGTCGACCAGGCTGTCCAGCTTGCCGGCGTTCAAGATTCCTAAAACGCCGATAAAGGCCGCTATGGCCGCGACGATTAGGAAACTGGCGATTAACTTTGTGCCAACCTTTAGGTTGTTAAGCATGGGGTCCTCCCTTTTTTTGTTGTTAGTTTTTTTATTCTGCTTTTAATTAATTATGTTCCGTGCGTCCTTTTGAAGCGCCGAAACCGAAACCGATAGCAGTGCAATGCAAAATGAATACGCAGCGCGTGGGCGAAATATTGAGGCAAAGTATACTGGTGAAGTCTAAGTCTTTTAAGTCTTTTGATCTTTTAATCTTTTAAATCTTTTAAAGTCAAAGTCTTTTTAAAATCTTTTTCAGACGAAGCCTATAAAGTCAAAGTCTTTTTAAAATCTTTTTCAGACGAAGCCTACGGCTTCATAACGTGCGGCGCCGAGCCGCCACACAAAGTCAAGGTCAAAATCCGGTACCCCGCCGCCTTTGACCCTCCGCGCCCCGTAGGGGCGCATATTTTCAAACAGTGCCCCCCCGCCTCCTTTGGAGGGGGGGCATTGAGAGGGGGGTTACTATATCGGGGCGTTACGGGGCAGAGCCCCGTCCCCAAAAGATTTTTAAGATTTTGATTTTAAAGGCTTTAAAGGATTTAATTTTTTAAGGTCAACGTCAACGTCAAGGTCAACGTCAACGTCAAGGTCAAGGTCAAAAACGTCAAGGTCAAGGTCAAGGTCAAACCCCAAAAAAATAATAATTTTTCACAAAATTTACTTTTTACCCTGCGGCAATATTATATTATATACCATAATGCGCCGTCTTTTTCATAGCCTGGCGCTGTCCATCACTGCGAAAAAAGGACTTTTGGGGCTAGTTTATGGGATTAATTCCGAGTTTTTCAAATGACCTGGGGATAGACCTCGGCACCGCCAATACGCTTGTGTACGCCCGCGGGCGGGGGCTTCTTATCGACGAGCCGTCGGTCGTCGCGGTGGACAAAAAGACTAAGAGCGTGGTCGCCATAGGGCTCGAGGCGAAGCGGATGCTCGGGCGCACCCCGGGCGAGATAGAGGCCATACGGCCCATGAAAGACGGGGTTATCGCCGATTTCGACCTCGTCGAGCAGATGCTCAAGTACTTCATCCGCAAGGTGCAGAAATACCGCTTTTACTTCCGGCCCCGCGCGGTCATAGGGGTTCCGGCGGGCATTACGGAGGTCGAGAAGCGCGCGGTTATCGACTCCGCGGAGAGCGCGGGCGTGCGCGAGGTGTACTTAGTCACGGAAACCATGGCCTCGGCCATCGGCATGGGCATCCCGGTCGAGGAGCCGTCGGGCAACATGGTCATCGACATCGGCGGCGGCACCGCCGAAATAGCGGTTTTGGCGCTCAACGGCATGGTTTGCGACATGTCGGTGCGCATCGGCGGCGACGAGATGGACGACACCATCGTCTCCTACCTTAAAAAGACCTACAACCTGCTCGTGGGCGAGAGCACGGCGGAACAGATCAAGATACAGATAGGCTCGGCGTTCCCGCTGGAAGACGAATTGGAGATGGAGGTGAAGGGGCGCGACCTCGTTGCCGGCATCCCGAAAACGCTTAGGGTCACCTCCACCGAAATCCGCGACGCGCTCAACGAGCCTATATCAATAATAGTGGAGGCGGTGAAGCAGGCGCTCGAGCAGACGCCGCCGGAGCTTTCGGCGGACATCTTGGACAAGGGCATCATAATGACCGGCGGCAGCTCGCAGCTGCGCGGGCTCGACGAGCGGATCCGCCAGGAGACCAACTTGCCGGTGAACGTGATAGACGACCCGCTCACCTGCGTCGCGCGCGGGGCGCTCAAGATCATCGAGGAGTTCGACAAGTACCAGCCGGTGCTCATGCCAACGGGCAAGCACGGCAGATAGAAAAGGTTATCCACCCGGGGGGGCGTTGAGAGACTTGATTGCAATATGCGTTGGATCATTGATTTAATCGTCCGCCACCGCAACATCTGCTCGCTGCTGCTCACCGTGGCGCTCAGCGTTGCGATGATTATCGCGCAGCCGTCTACGCAGGCAAGCATCGTCCGCTACCTCTCCATGACCATATTCTACCCCGCCTACGCCGTCGTCTCGCAGGTGTCGAGCTTTACCGGCGTTTATTCGGAAAACAAGCGGCTGCGGCAGGAGCTCGCGGAACTCAGCACGCAGATACAGGTTTTGCGCGACCAGTCCGCCGAGAACATGCGCCTGCGCGGGCTGGTCGGCTTCTCCGAGCACACGCTCTACACGCTCACGCCGGTTAGGGTCGTCGCCCGCGACCCCTCGTACTTCTATAAAAGCGTGCTAGTGAGCGGCGGCGCCTCCCAGGGCGTGGGGATGTATATGCCGATAGTGGGGGAGCACGGCGCGGTGGGCAAGGTCTCGCAGGTCATGGGGAACATGTCTATGATACAGCTTCTGCGCGACCCCTCGAGCCGCGCGAGCGTCATGGTGAACCGCTCTAGGGCGGTCGGCATACTCCAGACCGACAACGCGCGCGACTTCTTCGTGCGCCTCCGCAGCCACGAAGACGCGCAGGCCGGCGACACCATCGTCACCTCCGGGCTCGGCGGCATATACCCCAAGGGGCTCACGGTCGGGGTCGTGGAAAAGATAGACGACAAAAGCAACCTGCTCTTCAAGCGCGCGTACATAGACTTCTCCGTCGATTTCGACAAACTTGAGGAGCTTTTCGTAATGCGCCTGCCGCCGCAGTGGGCGGCGCAGCGCGCGGAACTCGATTCGGTGAAGATGGAAAAATGACCAACACAGCGCTAAAATGGGCCGGGTGGTTCCTCCTATGCGTGGTCTTGCAGAGCACGCTCGTCCCCCAGCTCGCGGTAATGTCCGTAAAGCCGGATCTGCTGCTCATCGCCCTCTTCTACTTCTCGGTGAAGATGGGCATGATGCCCGGCGCTTTCGTGGGCTTCTTCCTCGGGCTTGGGCAAGACCTCTTCTCGCCCGAGCTCCTGGGGCAAAACGCGCTCGCCAAGAGCTTGACCGGGTTTGCTCTGGGGCTCTTCAACGAGCGCGTGGTGCGCTTAGACCCGATAATGCGCGGGGCGCTCCTCGTCGCGGCGTTCATCCTAAACGATACGGCCATCATGCTCGTCCACCTAATAAAAGCGGGCGGCGGCGGCGGCGCTGGCACGATTATAACGGAGATTTTTGTGGTAACGCTGCCTCGGGCTCTCTACTCGCTCGTTTTCGCGGCGATCCCGTTTGTCTGGATAAACGTTGTCAAGCCGCCTCGGCTTGTAGATTGACGGGGGAACCATGGCGACGGGAAGAAGGATACAGGACGAACCGCACGAACGACGGGCAAAGAGCCTCATCGTCATCGTCGTATGCTGCCTTGCTTTCTCCGTTTTGCCGGCGAACCTCTACCGCCTGCAGGTCAAAAACGCCGCTGAGAACATCCGCTTGTCAAACGAGAACAGCATGCGCGAGCAGATAGTCCTCCCCCCGCGCGGGCGCATCTTAGACAGAAACGGGAACGAGCTCGCCCGCAACCGCCCCGCCTACTCGATATGCGTGCTGCCGTATAGGCTGCGCAATAGCCAGGATGTGATCCAGTCGCTCTGCAAGATTCGCGACGCGTCGGGCGCCGTTGTCTTCGACAGCGCGACGCTCGCCCAGCAGTTCCGCAAGGCGAACAGCCGCAAGTTCGACCTCTCGCGCATAAAGGAAGACGTCTCCATAGACGTGGTGAGCATAGTGGAAGAGCGCTACATGGAGCTGCCGGGCATTGTGGTGGAGACGGAGTCGCGCCGCGAATACCCCTACGGCGCGTCGGCTTTCCACGTGGTGGGCTACATGGGCGAAATACCGGAGAAAGAGTTCGACACGCTCAGAAACCAAGACTACTACTGGGGCGACCTGATGGGCCGCTCCGGGCTTGAGCGCTCCTACGAGAGCGTGATGAGGGGCAAGTGCGGCAGGGAGTACCTGGAGGTGAACGCCTACGGAAAGAGCCTCGGCGCGGTCGAAAGCATCCAGAAGATAGACCCTGTCTACGGCAACGACCTCTACCTCTCGCTCGACATAAACTTGCAGATGGCCGCCGAGCAGGCGTTCCCCGACTCGCTGAAAGGGGCGGTGGTCGCCCTCGACCCGCGCAACGGCGATGTGCTCGTCATGTTCAGCAACCCGTCGGTCGACCCCAACATCTTCTCCGCCGCGATGTCGGTCAAGAGCAAGACGTGGGCGGCGGTGGCTTCCGACCGCAACCTGCCGCTCAACAACCGCGCCATCGCCGGCGTGTATCCGCCCGGCTCTACGTTCAAGGTGCTAAGCGGGCTCGCGGGGCTTGAAGCCGGCAGCATCAATAAAGACTCCCGGCTCCCCTCCGCCTGCGGCGGGAGCTTCAAATTCGGCAGCCGCATCGCCAAGTGCCACAAGCAGACGGGCCACGGCAGCCTAAGCTACATCTCGGCGATACAGTACTCGTGCAACGTCTACTTCTACCAGCTGGGGCTTAGGATCGGCGACACGAGGATCAACCGCTACGCCCAGATGTTCGGCCTCGGCGACATAACGGGCATAGACCTGCCCGGCGAAAAGGCGGGCTACCTCTCCGGCGAGAAGGCCTACAACGAGCGCTTCGCCTCAAGGAACTGGCGCTGGACGCAGGGCCTCGTCATGGACCTAGCGATAGGCCAGCAGCAGGTGCTCACGCCGCTCCAGCTCGCGCTCATGGTGGGCGGGATGGGCAACGGGAAGAACGTCTACCAGCCCCACCTGCTAAACGAAGAGCGCAATAGGGACGGGATTTTGGTCTCTCAAAAGCGCCCCCACGTAAAGAGCAGGCTGGAGCTTAACCAGTACACGTTGGACGTGACGCGCGACGCGCTGGCCGCGGTGGTGCGGCCCGGCGGCACCGGCTCGCGCGCGGCGGTGCCCGGCATCGCCGTGGGCGGCAAGACCGGCAGCGCGCAGAACCCCCACAGCGACCTCTCCCACGCCCTCTTCATAGCCTGCGCGCCGGTGGACGACCCCGTGATCGCCGTGGCGGTGGTGGTAGAGAACGCCGGCGGCGGCGGGGCGGTCGCCGCGCCCGTCGCGGGGGCCCTCCTGAAATACTTCTTCTCCGAAACCAAAGAGGGGAAGATCGTATACCAAAAGTACAACCCCGAGGGGCAGAAGCCTAAGAGGCCCCTTGTGGCGCTCGCGCCCGCGCCGGCCGCGGCGGCAACGGACGGCGGACCGGCAGGCGGCGGCGCGGACGAAGCGGCGCCGGCAGATATAGGAACCAGCCCTCCGGCTCAACAAGGGGGCGCAAATGAATAAAGGCGGCGACAGCTAATGGACGACCTGCGCAGAAAGCGCCACTTCGACTTCCCGCTCCTGCTCGCCGCCTTAGCGCTGTGGGTGTTCGGGATATTCCTTGTCTACAGCGCGACGTACATACACGAGAGCGGCCCGCTTGTCGGCATATACAAGCAGCAGATACTCTGGGTGGCGATGGCGCTCCTAATCGTGACCCTCATCATCTCTATCCCCGCCCGCATAATATTCAAGGGCGCCTACATATTCTACGCCGTATCGCTGATACTGCTTGTGGTCGCGATAGCGTCGGGCGTCACCGCCAAGGGCGCGGAGCGGTGGATTCTCATCGGCGGCTTCAAAATCCAGCCCTCCGAGTTCGCCAAGGTGGGTCTGCTCCTAGCGCTGGCAAAACACCTTAGCGAGAGGCCGGTCTCGCTCTACAAGCCGTCGACTTTCATAGTCCCCGTGCTGCTCATCTTAGTCCCGTTCGGCTTAGTCTTAAAGCAGCCCGACCTCGGCACCGCCATAGTCTTCTGCGTGATGGCGCTGCCGATGTTCTACTGGAGCAACCTCACGCTCTTAGACGTCTTCTACATAGTGTCGCCGCTTATATCGCTTTTGCTGTCGGCCATCCCCCTGCTCCTAACGTTCAACACCGGCTCCAGCTGGGGCGTCTTCGAGGCCGTGCCCTGGGGCGCTTTCTTCGTAGTTGTCATCGCGCTCCTCTACTTTACAAGGGTGCCGATATTTATATGGATAGGCGTGGTCGGCGCCAACATCGCCACCGCCACAATCACCACGGTGGTGTGGGGCTCGATGCTCAAAGACTACCAGAAAATGCGCATAACGAGCTTCATGAACCCCCAAGCCGACCCTTTCGGCTCCGGCTACCAGGTCATCCAATCCAAGGTGGCCATCGGCTCCGGCCACGTCTTCGGCAAAGGCTACCTGCAAGGCACCCAGACGCGCCTCTCGTTCCTCCCCGAACAGCACACCGACTTCATCTTCTCGGTACTCGGCGAGCAGTTCGGCATCGTAGGCTGCTCCTTAGTGATACTGCTCTTCCTAGTCCTAATAATAAGGGGCCTAATGATAACCCACAACTGCCGCAACCGCTTCATAAACCTAGTGGCCATAGGCAGCTCCGCAATCCTAGCTTTCCACATCTTCGTAAACATAGCCATGACCCTAGGAATGACGCCGGTGACAGGCCTGCCCTTGCCGTTCTTGTCCTACGGCGGATCTTTTACTATGACGGTGGCGATATTGGTTGGGCTGCTTTTAAACGCGAGGGTTACGGACCACGATTTTTGACGTTGACGTTGACTTTGACGTTGATGTTGATGTTGATTTTGACTTTGACGTTGACGTTAAAAAATCAAAGTCTTTAAAATCTTTTTCAGACGAAGCCTAACGGCTTCATAACGTGTGGCGGCTAAAGCCGCCACACAAAGTCAACGTCAAAGTCAAAGGCGGCGGTGAGGATGGTTTTGATGTTGATGTTGACTTTGACTTTGTGTGGCGGCTCTGCGCCACACGTTATGAAGCCGTAGGCTTCGTCTGAAAAAGATTTTAAAGATTTTAAGACTTTGACTTTAGGC
>JAIRUL010000098.1 GCA_031254445.1 Chitinispirillales bacterium | reverse complement strand
CGCCGCCTTTGACTTTGACGTTGACTTTGTGTGGCGGCTTTAGCCGCCACACGTTATGAAGCCGTAGGCTTCGTCTGAAAAAGATTTTAAAGATTTTGACTTTTATAGGCTTCGTCTGAAAAAGATTTTAAAGAGTTTGACTTTTATAGGCTTCGTCTGAAAAAGATTTAAAAGATTTTGAATTTAATAAATATAACAAAGTTTGAAAGGGCAACCAAAGGACAATGCAAACGTCAACGTCAACGTCAACAACGACAACATCAAGGGCTATAGGCATCGACCTCGGCGGCACGGCCATAAAGGGCGCGATTATCGACGGTTCCGGCGTGGTTGGCGCGGTCACGCGCGTGCCTACGGAGGCGCACGGCGGCGGGCAGCGCGTGCTCGGCAACATCTTGTCGCTCATCGGCGAGCTGATAGAGAAGAGCGGCGCCCCCGCGTCCTCTTTTGTTGGCGTGGGCATAGGCACCCCCGGCTTCGTCGACGGCGACGGCACGATCCTCGGCGGCGCGGAGAACCTGCCAGGGTGGAAGGGGACGCAGGTTTATTCGCCGGTAACGGAACGTTTCGGGCTGCCCGCCGCGGCTGCCAACGACGTAACGGCGGTGGCGCTCGCGGAGCTGATGTTCGGCGCGGGGCGCGGCGTGAAAAACATGGCCTGCTTCGCGCTCGGCACCGGGGTAGGCGGCGGCATCGTCGCGAACGGCAGGCTCTACAAGGGCAGCCACGGCATGGCGGGGGAGTTAGGGCACATAGTGGTGGAGACGGGCGGGCGCGAGTGCCCCTGCGGGCAAAAAGGCTGCGTGGAGCGGTACGCCTCGGCCACGGGCATCGTGCAGACGGCTATAGAGATGGCCGCGGAGGGCGGGCAAACCCAGCTCGCGCAGCTGGCGCGCGGCAATCCGGCGGCGGTCACGAGCAAAGCGGTCTACGAGCGCGTGGCCGAGGGGGACGAGCTGGCCGTTCGGGTGCACGAGAACGCGTGCGACATGCTGGGCCGCGCGGTGGGGATAATGATAAACGCCTTCTCCCCCGACAGGGTGGTAATAGGCGGCGGCGTGGCGATGGCCGGGGGCGTGATAATAGAGGCGGTGAAGAGGTACGCCGCGCTCCACTCGTGGCCCGCGATATTCGAGCGCTGCGAGATAGTCCCCGCGCAGATGGGCGAGGACGCCGGAGTGCTTGGAGCCGGAGCGCTTGCCATAGAGGAATTCGGCGGCTAGTTGTTGGCGCATAGCGCTCCCAATAGCGCCCAGGGTTGCTGCTAAGTAAAGGCAAGGCTGGCCTTGCCTTTACGGCGCCGGCGCAAATGCCGCCGGCGCCCCTGCCCTGTAAACCGCGGCGCGGGAGTTGCAGCACGCCCCATTGCCCCATATAAGCCTTTGGCTTTATAATATATAGGACTATTATTGCTATTATGTTCAAACAGCGAATAAACGACCTCCGATCGCTAATCAACGCCTACGGCGCTGCCTACTACGGCCGCAGCGAGTCGCTTGTCAGCGACAGCGAGTACGACGCCCTCTTTAGGGAGCTTGCCGAGCTTGAGAGGCTGTACCCCGAATACGACGCGCCCGATTCTCCTACCCACCGCGTGGGGAGCGATTTGGCGAAATCGTTCCCAAAGGTTAGGCACAGCGTCCCTATGATGAGCATAGACAACACGTACTCCGCCGCCGAGGTTTCGGAGTGGGTGGCGCGCGTCGAGAAGGCGCTTATCGGCGAGGAGATACGCTTTTTGGGCGAGCTTAAGGTTGACGGCGCGGCGTGCTCGCTTCGCTACGAGGGCGGGCGTTTGGCGCGCGCGGTCACCCGCGGCAACGGGCAGGTGGGCGACGACGTGACGGCGAACGTCCGCGCGATAAAGCCCGTCCCGCTCGAGGTTCCTTTCAAGGGCGTTTTCGAGGTGCGCGGCGAGGCGTTCATGGCTTTCGAGGACTTCAGCGCGCTCAACGCGGCGCTTGTAGAGGCGGGGCAGAAGCCGATGCAGAACCCGCGCAACACGGCGTCGGGGACGCTGAAGCTGTTGGATCCGGCGGAGGTCGCGAGGCGGCGGCTGAGTTTTTTAGCGTACTACTTGCTGTCGGGGGACGCCGACAGGTCGGCGAGCTTGCACGACAACGCGAAATTTTTGGCGGAGCTTGGGTTCCCTGTCGTCAACCGATCCGGTTTGCTTGCGGGGATAGACGGGATCATGGATTTTTGCGGGGAGTGGGAGGCGAAGCGCCACGGGCTGCCGTTTCCGGTCGACGGGGTGGTGATAAAGGTGGACTCGTTCGCGCAGCAGGAGCGCCTTGGGGTTACGTCTAAGTCCCCGCGCTGGGTTATCGCGTACAAGTATAGGCCGGAGCGGGCGTCTACGGTAGTGGAGGGCATAGGCCACCACGTGGGCCGGACGGGCGTGGTGACGCCGGTCGCCCGCCTGCGCGCGGTGTTTTTGGCGGGGACGACGATACGGAGCGCCTCGCTGCACAACTACGACGAGATAGAGCGGCTGGGGCTTAGGGTCGGCGACAGCGTGGAGATAGAGAAGGGCGGGGAGATCATCCCCAAGGTGCTAAAGGTTGACGCGGAGGCGCGCGGGGCGGAGAGCGCCCCTTTCGAGCCGCCCGCGGAGTGCCCGTCGTGCGGGTCGCGGCTTGCCCGCCTTGAGGGCGAGGTCGCCCTGCGCTGCCTGAACCGCTCCTGCCCCGCGCAGATTAACGCCTCCTTAGAGCACTTCGTCTCCCGCGCCGCGATGGACGTGCGCGGCATGGGCGGCGCGGTCATAAAGCAGCTTTTAGAGGCCGGCCTCATCCGCGACGCCGCCGACTTGTACGGGCTCACGGAAGAGAGCCTATTGGCGCTTGAGCGCTTCGCCGAAAAGTCCGCCGAAAACGCCGTCGCCGCCATAGCCGAGTCAAAGCGCCGCCCCCTAGACAAGCTGATACACGGCCTAGGGATAAGGATGGTAGGCGCGACCGCCGCCCGCGACCTGTCGGGCATAGTATGCGACATCTCCGACCTATACGCCATGCCCATAGAGGAGCTGGAGCAGGTAGACGGCATCGGCGCCCAAACGGCTCAAAGCGTCAGGTTCTTCTTCGACAGGCCGGAAAACGTGGAGATGGTAGAGCGCCTGCGGAGAGCCGGCCTAAACCTAAAAGGCGGCAAGGGCCAAGCCCAAAAAGAGGGCAAGCTTGCGGGCAAGGCTTTCGTGCTGACCGGAACATTGGAGAAATACACCCGCGAGCAAGCCTCGGAGATAATCCTCCGCGAGGGCGGCAAGGTCTCCGCGTCGGTAAGCCCCAAGACAAGCTACGTGCTGGCCGGCGCGGAAGCGGGGTCAAAGCTGGGCAAGGCTGAAGCGCTAGGGGTAAGGGTTATTAGCGAGGAGGAATTTGATCTTTTAATATTTAATCTTTAATCTTTTAAATCTTTTAAATCTTTTAAAATCAAAATCTTTTAATTCTTTTTCAGACGAAGCCTACGGCTTCATATGGTGTGGCGGCTAAAGCCGCCACACAAAGTCAAAGTCAACATCAAAACAGCGTACCCCGCCGCCTCTTTTTTTGGGGGGCATTGAAAG
>JAIRUL010000042.1 GCA_031254445.1 Chitinispirillales bacterium | reverse complement strand
TATGAAGCCGTAGGCTTCGTCTGAAAAAGATTTAAAAGATTTTTAGGCTTCGGCTTCGTCTGAAAAAGATTTAAAAGATTTTGATTTTAAAGCCAACGTCAAAGTCAAAAGAGTTGACTTTAATCTGTTGCGTCCTCTATAAACAGCCCGTTGTTCGGCACAGGTATTACAACCTCATACCGCTCATAAAGCGCCTTGTCGTCGACAGTGAGCGCTATGTCATCTGTGAGGGCAAACTCCTGCTTTGTGACCGGCGAGAGCTTTTTGTTGTCCTTGAGGACTAAAACTGCTTTAACGTACTTTACCGCTTTTTTATACGCAAGGTCATCGGCGCCGGCGGCGGGGTCGATTTCGTCTTCCCAATCGACCAAATCCTCCGAGTAGCGGAACTTGAGGGCGGCCACGTTTCTGGCTATTACCTGCGTTGCGTCGCTGTTGGCGCCGCCAATCGTTCCCTTGCGGTGCCTCCTCGTCAGCGGGCGGGTTGGATCGGCCGCGTCTACCCTATAGGAGATGGTGTCGATGCCTACCCACGCGCCGGCGTCGTTTAGCCTGCCCATGATGGCGGTGAACTCGTCGTAGAAACCGGCGCCGTCGTTTACGGAGGTAATTGAGGACGAATCATTGACGATAATGACGGGGTCGCTGCCAGGGCTGGGGACGTCGAAAGCTATGTACGTGGCCGCGAGGTCGGATTTGAACGTACTCGGGTGTATTTTGAACCCCGTGTTCTTCAGGTCGTCGTACATGATGTTGACGATGTCGCGCCCCGATATCCGCAGCTCCGTGTTGACCGCGTCGCGCGCCATGCTCACGGACGAGTTCTGCATTAGCATGATGACCGGCGCTAAGAGGAACGCGGCCAGCACCATGTAGACTAAGAGTTCGAGAAGCGTCATGCCTTTTTTATTCATTGCAATATCCCCGAGAGTGTAATTTTGTGCGGTTTCCCCTTAGTCCATTCTACGGTTACATCCGCAGTGTTCAAACTTCCGCCTCCTGATGCCGCGCCGCAATTTATCTCCCACGCGACTTTGTATGTCGTCGAACCCATGGGTACGTTTTTGTTGTGGAAACTATTGCAAAAACCGACGCCCTCCGGCGAATCGTGGGAGCCGCTTGCAAGCAAGCCGCAGGAATTGTCGCTGTAGGTTGAATAGAGCTGCAGCCCCTCAAGCGCCTCCGTGGCAAGCATCCGCGCCTGATCGGCCTCGTATATGCCCTTGCGGTTCTTGTTCATGCTGGGGAATACGGTCGTGACAGCGACTAAGGCTATGGCCACCAAGACCATGCTTATCAGTATCTCGACGATAGAGACGCCGGCGACCCCTTTGTTGCCTACATTTTGCTCCATGTTCCGCCCTCTTTGCTCCGATAGTAAATTTCCGGCTTTATGTTTCCGTCGTCCTTCTGTATGCAGAACGCGCCCTTGGCGCTGGCGCTGCTTATCACTATCCTGCCGTTGGCGTATGCGTTTATGTTGTCGGGCATAGCTAAAATTTCTATCTTGCCGCCCGGGCCCTGCGGCGTCCACTCGTTTGCGCTAAGCGACGGCAAGCCGTCGACGCCGCTAACGTTGGCGCTTATCGCCACGTCTTTGTTGAACGTGACAGGTTTCTTGGGCCAAGCGACCGTTACGCCCTCGCCCTCTTCGTCGACGCGCCACGTAATAACGGCGCCGCTGCCGCCGCTCTCGAACTTGGCCGTGTCGTTCTGCTCGATAGCGCGCGCCTTGAGCGCCAAAATCTCCTTGTGCAGCGAGAGCGCGTCTTGGCGCAGCTCCTGATGGCGCATAAACGAGGCCCAATTCACGGCGACAAGCGAGGTCAGGACGCCGAGAACCACGATGGCGACGACCATTTCGATAAGGGTGAACCCGCCCGCCTGCGGGCCCTCTTTCGCGGAAACGCCGGAACGCGTATGACGGTAATCCATAGGAAATATCCGATTTTCTGGTTAATGGTTATGGGGATAGTCCCTCTATTATTATATTATACGGCAAAACGGATTCGGGGTCAAGAAAAAAAATCAATATTCGCGGGCAACGGCATTTATATTGTATTAGGCGGCGGGATAATATTAATTTATTATACTGTCGGCTGCCCCCAAAAACCTCAAATCGGAGCTGAAACGCGCGCTATGCCCCCAAATTACGAATATGACGCCTTAGTGGTAGGTTCAGGCCCGGGCGGCTACGTGGCCGCGATACGCGCCGCCCAGCTGGGGCAAAGGGTTGCCGTAGCCGAGCGGGGGAGCCTAGGCGGGGTCTGCCTAAACATCGGGTGCGTGCCCTCCAAGGCGATTATCGGCCTCGCGGGCGCTTACCGCGGGCGCGCGAAACTCGAAGCCATGGGGATGCGGGTAGACGGTTCGGGCTTCCGCTACGAAAACGTCTTCGGCGCGTCTCGCAGGGCGGCGGAAACCCTCTCCAAGGGGGTGGCGTACCTGCTCAAGAAGAACAAGGTCGAGGTGATCGCCGGATCGGCGAGGGTTGTGTCTGAGCGCGAGGTTGAGGTGGGGGAGGGCGGGCGCAGGGTCGCCGCAAAGTCAATAATCGTCGCCACGGGCTCGCGCCCCAAAACCGTCCCCGGGTTTGATTTCGACGGCTCGCGCATCCTCTCGTCCGACGACGCGCTTATGATGAAAGAGCTGCCTAAACGCGCGCTAATTATCGGCGCCGGAGCCATCGGCGCGGAGTTCGCGCACATCCTTAACGCCTTCGGCGCGGAGGTGCATATCGCCGAGGCGGCGGAGAACATCCTGCC
>JAIRUL010000227.1 GCA_031254445.1 Chitinispirillales bacterium | reverse complement strand
CGCCTGAGGGCCTAAAGCGCGAGAGAATCGACGCAACGCGCGCGCTTGCGCTGCTCAAGGAACTTGAGTTTTTTTCGATGATGAAGAACCCCATCTTCGGCGAGGGGAAAAGGTTTGAGCCCACCGTGCGGCTTGTGGACTCCGTCGGCAAATTGCGCGAGCTTGCGGACGCAATCGGCAAAAAGGGCGAGGCCTCCATCGACGTGGTGGCGGTCGGGACCCACCCCCGGGCCGCGAGGCTGCTTGGGGTGATGCTTGCGGTCGACCCCTCAGAGGCCTTGTACGTTTGCATGGGCGGCGGGCGCGGCGCGAGCGTAAAAGACGGCGCGGACATCGACCTCTTCGGCGACAACGCAGCGACGGAGGCGGAGGGCAGGCGATGGGTTGTTGACAGGCGTGAATTTATGAAGATATTAGCCCCTATTTTAGCGTCGCCGAAGATTGGCAAAGTCGGGCACGATTTGAAGTACGTGGCCCTGGCGCTGCGGGGCGACGGGATTGCGCTTGACGGGATAGCGTTTGACACGATGCTCGCCGCTTACGTGATAGATCCGGGGAAGCGCCACAGCGACCTCTCCGAGCTTGCCCGCGAGTACCTCGGCCTCGAGATAAAGATATGCGACCGCAGCGGCGCGCCTAACAAGGACACCGCTAAAGACGGCGCGTTTATCGATCCGCTCGCAAACGAGGCGCCCGCGCTAACGGCAAACTCCGCCTGCGCGGCGCTTCTTTTGAGGGACAAGCTCTCGCCCATTATAAACGAGAGAAACTGCGCGAGCCTCTTTAGCGACATCGAGATCGCCCTCGCGCCGGTCTTGACGGAGATGGAGTGGCACGGCGTGCTGATTGACACGGAGCTGCTATCGCGGCTCTCAACGGAATACGCCGCCGAGATAGGAAAGGTCTCACAAGAGGTGTATGATTTCGCGGGCGAGGAGTTCAACCTCAACTCGCCTAAGCAGCTAGCGGAGATACTCTTCGGGAAGCTTGGGCTTAAGGGCGGCAAAAAAACAAAGAGCGGCTCGCACTCTACAAATGTAGAGGTGCTAGAAAAGCTATCCGAGGATTACCCGATAGTCAAGACGATTCTTGACTATCGCGAGAAACAGAAACTGCTGTCGACATACATTGATTCGCTTCCAGCGCAGATACTGCCGCAGACCGGGCGCGTCCACACGTCGTTCAATCAGGCGATAACCGCAACGGGGAGGCTGTCGAGCACGAACCCGAATTTGCAGAACATCCCGATACGCACCGAGAGCGGGCGCAAGATTCGAAACGCCTTCATCGCGCCCGAGGGCAGCCTGATCGTCTCCGCCGATTACTCGCAAATAGAGCTGAGGATACTCGCGCACTTGTCCGACGACCCGGCGCTCGTGCAGGCGTTTATAGACGGCTTAGACATACACACCCAAACCGCCTCGGCCGTCTACGGCGTCTTCCCCGAAATGGTGACCGCGGAGATGCGCCGCGCGGCGAAGACGATAAACTTCGGGCTCATGTACGGCATGGGCCCTATGAACCTATCGAAGCAGCTCGGCGTCTCGTTTTCGGATGCGAAAGATTTTATAGAGTCGTACTTTAGCCAGTTCCCGTCTATCAGAAGCTATATGGACGCCGCGATACAAAATGCGCGCGACCGCAGCTACTCGGAGACGCTCCTTGGCCGCAGGCGCTATCTGCCGGAGATAAACGCGGCAAACCGCATCATAAGGGACGGCGCCGAGCGCACGGCGATAAACACGCCGGTGCAAGGCACCGCGGCTGACATTATAAAGATAGCGATGGTGTCAGTCCATTCCAAATTAGGCACGTGGCCTGCGACAAAAATGCTCTTGCAGGTTCACGACGAATTGGTCTTCGAGACGCCCAAAGAGTCGGCTGACGATTTTGCAAAATGGATAAGCGAAGAGATGAGCGTTGCGCACAAACTAAAAGTCCCTTTAAAAGTTGACGCCGGGATAGGCAAACATTGGGGGGAGGCGCACTAAATGACGAAAAAATCCAACATTGTAATTACCGTCCCCGACGGCCTATGCCCTTTCCTGAAAGCAGAGGTGGAGTCCTTGGGCCTAGGCCTACCCATAAAGTCCGTCACGCCCACAAGCCTCTCGACCGAGGGCACGCAGCTCGACGCGATGGCCCTGAACCTCCGCGTCCGCACCGCGCACCACGTACTCTTCCAGATAGCCGCGCTGCGCTGCCGCGACGCCGACGAGCTCTACAAAGAGCTCTCGAAAATCCTTTGGGAGACGATCATCCCGTCAAACGAGTATCTAACAGTAGTCTCAAACGTCCGCAACGACACAATCCGCGACGCCCGCTTCGCGAACCAGCGCTGCAAAGACGCTATAGTAGACCGCATCCTCGCCCGCAAGGGCCGCCGCCCCGACTCCGGCCCCGACCAAACCGGCGCGGTCGTCAGCCTCTATTGGCGCGGCGACCGCTGCGCCGTCTACCTTGACACGAGCGGAGAGTCTCTCTCCCGCCGCGGCTACAGGCGCATCCCCCTCGGCGCGCCCCTGCAAGAGACGCTCGCCGCAGGGCTCGTGATGGCCGCCGCCCTCAAAGTCGGCGAGCACTTCGTAAACCCTATGTGCGGCAGCGGGACGCTCGCCATAGAGGCCGCGCTCGCCGCGAGCGGCAGGGTTCCAGGGTTGACAAGGCAGAATTTCGGCTTCATGCACCTTTTAGGGTTTGACCTAAGGGCGTGGGAGGAAATGAAGAGGGAAGCCAAGACGAAAGTGCTCAAAACAATCCCGTCCCAAATCGTGGCCACAGACGAGAGCGAAAAGGCGATAGAAGCCGCGCGGAAAAACGCGGCGACCGCCGGAGTGGAGCAATTAATACGCTTCGAGGCGTGCGACTACGCCGACACGCCCATGCCAACAGCCTCCGGCGGCGGCGCGGTCATCCTAAACCCTGGCTACGGCATGAGGATGGGCGAAGAGGCGGAGCTCGTAGACGCCTACCGCGGCATCGGCGCGTTCTTCAAGCAAAAGTGCAAGGGGTACAGGGGCGCCGTCTTCACGGCGAATACGGCTCTGGCCGGGCAGATCGGGCTTAAAGCCAAAAGAAAAATCCCGTTCGCCAACGGAAAGATTGATTGCAGGCTTTATCTTTATGATTTGTACTAAAAATTAAAATTCTTTTGGGGACGGGAAGCCTGAGACCGTAGGTCGAAGGCCTTAAAGCCAAAATCTTTAAAACCTTTTAATTCTTTTTCAGACGAAGCCGATGCCTAAAAATCGTTTAATTCTTTTTCAGACGAAGCCTATAAAAGTCAATTTCTTTAAATCTTTTTCAGACGAAGCCTACGGCTTCATAACGTGTGGCGCAGAGCCGCCACACAAAGTCAAAGTCAACATCAACGTCAAAACCATCCACCCCCCGTCCATACCCCTCCACATAAAGATGCGGGGGGCGCTGTTTTAAAATATGCGCCCAGCAGGGGCGCGGAAAGCGGCTTTTCGGCGGCGGGACGGACATCGAAAAATTTTGCATACTTTGTTTGCCGCGATTATTATATTATATGGGTATGGAATGCAGCGAGGCAGATACTTTTTAGGGGTGTTTTTGCGGCGGCGAAGGAGGGCAAAGAGCTATGCTTTTGTTGATGGACGTCTTACCGCTATTTATATTATTAACTATATTTTTAGCAGCAAATGCCAAAAATGTAGATTCCCTATACCTATCACTAAATTATAACTCTATACCAATAAACAATGACGAGGCAACAAGCGTAACCCATTGTTATTTAACGACTTACCCCCCCCCCCCCCAGCAATAGCAACACCTACAACCGTAGCCAAATATCCTCGCAAAATAGGCGCATTAACCCCATTGAAGGCGCTTCGGCGTTTTGCCGAAAATGTCGGCGATCTCAGGACTACTCCATCTATGTATATTATAATTTTTTACATCAAAAGCCTCAAAAAAAGGAGGGGCTCTAAAATGAGGAAGGCATCTACTAATGTGTGGCTGGCGGTCGCTACGGTGGCTGCGGCGAGCCTATTCTGGGGCGGGGCTTTGGCTCCGGCGTATGCGCAGAAGAAGAAGTCCAAGGAAGAGATAGAAGCTCAAATCCGCGCTCTTGAGCAGAAGATGCAGGCGGAGCAGGCGAACCGCGCCAAGGCCGCCGAAGCGAACCGCCCCACGGGCCAAGACCTGAACCAAATCATAGAGCGTTACGAGAGGCTTTTGGAGGGGTGCGCGGTCAAGAAGAGCGACCGTTGCGCCGACGTTATGTACACGCTCGGGTCGCTATACTACGATCAGGGCAAGGATAACTACGCGAAAGCGGTCGAGCGCTTCGCCGAGTATATGAATGCCTACGAGCGCCCGGGCCGCAGCGCGCAACCCACGCACCCGATACCCGACATGCAGTGGAACGTTGACGGCCGGCCATTGTTTGGCGGTGCCTCGCCCGCGCACCCGATACCCGACTATTCGAAGTCGCTCAGGGTGTACTGGCGGCTCGCCCGCGAGTACCCGAACTTCCCTAAGCTACCCGAGGCATTCAACCAAATGGGTACGACCTATCTAGTGGCCGGCCACCTAGACACCGCGCGCTTTATATGGGAGCAGCTCGTCCAGCGTTTCCCGAACAGCCCGCGCGTCTCAGGCGCGCACTTCCGCTTGGCCGACCTTGCGTTCATCGACAACAACTACAACAAGGCCTACGACCATTTAAAGAAGGTTAGGAAAGACCAAATAGGCCTCACCTCCTGGGAGATAACCCACTACCGCCTCGGCGAATGCGCTTACAACACTGGCGACTTCGACAAAGCGGTCGAATACTTCCACAGCTATGTCGAGGCTTGCGACGCCGACCAATACCAAAAGAAAGAGTTCCGCGAGATGGCGCTCGAATACATGGCGATATCGTTTTCCGATATGCCGGACGGCGTGGACGAGGCCATAAAGTTCTTCAAGAAGAAGCCGGGCAAGCCCTACGAGGCGCAGGTGATATTCCATATAGGGGAGAAAAACCACGCTCATGGCCAATGGGATGCCGCGATTCAGGCCTTAGAGGGCGCACTCAAAAAGTATCCGGACGCACAAAAGGAGGCCACGCTCGCCCGCAAGCTTTTGAAAGAGTGTTACGCCATTAAAAGCGGGCATCAAAAAGCTAACGCCTCAACGACAAACCGCTACCGCGATAAAGACGCGGTCGTCATTGATTACGACGGTTCCCATCGCTCCGGCATCGGGCGTAGCCGCGCCAGCATCCAGCACGTCATTATGCAGAACATGGCGACCCTGCGCGATGCCTACAATAGGCGCCTGCGCGACAAACCCGGCCTAAGCGGCAAGATCACGGTCAAGTTCGCCATAGACGAATTCGGCAAGGTGATCTTCGCTCAAGTTGTAGAGTCGACGATGGCCGACTCCGAGCTTGAGCGCACCGTCGTAGACAGGGTCAAGAGCTGGAACTTCGACAAGATAGACAAACCGGGAGACGTAACGGAGGTTACATATCCGTTCGTGTTCTCGCAGTAATTATGCGCAATAAGGCTTGGGGCGGGCCGGCAGCAAAACCGGTCCGCCCTTATGGCCGTTGTTGATTGCGATGCGCGTTGCCGGTGTGAATTGCAGGAATATATAATGCCGCTTTAGCGAATTTGAAAAATATTGGTATCATATAGGTATCATACACATAATTGCGTAAAATAACACTGATCGCCGAACACCGTTCTCCGGTCGTTAAAAAAAAGTGCAACAAAACAAAAACAAACCCAATATTAGGAGGTTATATGATGAAGAGGGCGCTGGCGGTTATTATAGCCGCTGGATTTGCGGTTGGCAGCTATGCGACGGACGCGCGCGTTGCGGTTATGGGCAGGCAGGGGACGCCCTACTTCTACCGCGACGAGGTGACGGTCTTTACTAACCCCGCCGACATGAGCTTGTACCCCAACCTGATCTACGGGTCGTTCGGGTGGATTGACCCTAACGAGATGGACAACCAATTCACTCGCAGAAACTTGCTGCCGCAGGATCCGTTCTTCGGCGCGATGATCTCGCACAGCTTCAGCGACGAGGAAAACGGCCCGATGCTGTCGATCGGCGCGTACATGAATAGGAAAGACTACATGCTCGAGCGGCTAATTAGCGCCGGCGGGGTGGCAGAAAAGGACCTGAATAACAATCCTATAAGGTACAACCTGGTCGATCCCTTGGGCAAATTCGACATTATGTTCGGCTACGACATCGGCAACGGGCTCGCGCTGGGCCTTGGTTTCTACGCCGCCTATCAGGCGG
>JAIRUL010000133.1 GCA_031254445.1 Chitinispirillales bacterium | reverse complement strand
AGGGGGGATATTTTGGAGATATTGAAAATAGCCAGGTAACTTGATTTTGACGTTGAGGTTCACATTGACTTTAAAATCTTTTAAATCTTTTTCAGACGAAGCCTACGGCTTCATAACGTGTGGCGGCTAAAGCCGCCACACAAAAGTCAACATCAACATCAAAACCATCCACACCGCCGCCTTTGACTTTGACTTTGTGTGGCGGCTTTAGCCGCCACACCATATGAAGCCGTAGGCTTCGTCTGAAAAAGATTTAAAAGATTTTTAGGCTTCGGCTTCGTCTGAAAAAGATTTAAAAGATTTTTATTTTTTAACGTCAACATCAACGTCAAAATCAAGTTACCTGGCTATTTTCAATATCTCCAAAATATCCCCCCTGTTAAGCGGCGTAAACCCGCCTATCGTTGCCGCGCCGCCCCTCCCCGTGCACTTGTCCGCCATCTCCTCTAGCCTGTCTTCGCCGATGTCCATATCCTTTAGCCTTGTGGGGAGGCCGATGGACGCGAAGAAATTTTCGAGCGCCGCTATTCCGGCTAGCGCCGTCTTCTCCTGATTGTGGAAGTCTATCTCTATGTTCCACACGCGCGAGGCGAACTGCACGAAGCGGTTTACGTTGCTCCTAAAAACGCGCTTCATCCACGCGGGGAAGACCACGGCCAAACCCGCGCCGTGCGCCACGTCGTATATGCCGCTTATCTCGTGCTCGATTTGGTGCGAGGCCCAGTCCTGGTTGCGCCCCGTCCCTAAGAGGTCGTTGTGGGCGACGCACCCGGCCCACATCACCTCGGCGCGCGCGTCGTAGTTCTTAGGCTCTTTCACGCACACCGGCGCGTTGTGGATGATGGTCTTCAGCGCGGCCTCGCAGAGGCGGTCGGTGAAGTCGGCGCACTTCGTGGTCGTAAAATAGCGCTCCATGATGTGCGCCATGATGTCCGCCGCGCCGCACGCCGTTTGGTAGGCGGGGAGCGTGAAGGTCAATTCCGGGTTGAGTATCGAGAAGACGGGGCGCAATAGCTCGCACGTCAGCCCGCGCTTGAGGTCGCCGTCGGCGTTTGTTATGACCGAACTCGGGCTGGACTCGCTGCCCGCGGCGGGGATGGTCAGAACCGTGGCCACGTCGAGCGCCTCCGCCGGCACGGCCTTGCCGCTGTAAAAGTCCCACACGTCGCCCCCATACGGCACGCCTACCGCCATGGCCTTGGCGGAGTCTATCGCGCTCCCGCCGCCCACCGCCAGTATAAACTTGATGCCGTTCTTGCGGCACAGCTCAATGCCCTCCCGCACAAGGCTGAGCCGCGGGTTAGGCTGCGCGCCGCCGAGCTCGACGAACTCGACCCCCGCTTTTTTCAGGGAACCCGCCACCCTATCGTACAGCCCGCTCTTCTTGACGCTCCCGCCGCCGAAGTGCAAAAGCGCTTTCTTGGCGAACGCGGCGACCTCGGCGCCCACCTGATTCTCGGCGGCGGCGCCGAAGATTATCTTGGTTTTATTCTGAAACACGAAGTTTTCCATTGCCCGGGCTCCTTTGGTTTGCGGTTTTACGGGTTTATGGCCATTGGCGGCTGTGGTTTTGGCCGGGTGGCTGATTTTTAAAGATAATATTTGGGGCGGGCAGGAGGGGTAAATTTTGCATGAAGTGGCGGGGACTGGGCGAAAGCCTGCAGCCGAAGGCTGAAGGCTTTAAAATCAAAAGCATTAAAATCTGTTAAATCTTTTTCAGACGAAGCCTACGGCTTCATAACGTGTGGCGCAGAGCCGCCACACAAAATCAACATCAACATCAAAATCATCCACCCCCACGCTCCCGCCCCTCGCCGGCGTCGATGCCGGCAGGGGGCGCGCGGGGGGCTTTGGCAACATCCGGCGTTTCCCTTATTTTGGCGCGGATTGTCAGATTTTACGGACATAATTTATGACATTCGGTCAAATTTAATTTGATGCAATTTGATTCGGCAGGTTTTCAAAAAAAATGAAAAAAAGTCTTGCACTGGGAGGAAAGATATATTGTAGTGGTAGGGATGGGGGGGGGTGTTGTCTTTACTTATTATGAGGGCTGTCACCCACGTTAACACCCACCTGTACCTAAATTAGGAATATCGCCGAGAGAGCTAAGTGACTGCCTCTGCCAAGACATAATTCCACGGCAATCAACGCTGTCCGCGATTAGCCGCGAGTACCGGCTCCCGCCGGACATAGAAGATTGGCTGGACGCCGAGGAATTGTCGGAATTGATGTGCCAGGGCTATAAGCAGGAACCGGAACCGGAAGCGCCGCCCAAGCCTCTTCGCAACGACGCCGCGGTCTACTACGGGGATGTATGCACCGGCGGGATTTTATGAGTCGGCATTATTAATTTGGATGACTAAAGTCCGATGTTTTTTTCTTGCAAAAAATACAACGGTTTATTATCTTTACATATATGGTTGCTAGGAAGCGTTGGCGGTAGATTGGCGAACGATGGCTTTGGCCGCCTTGGATTTTAGGGATGGGCAAATTAACGCGAAACAGGGGAGATTTAAGTGAAAACGATTTTAGGTCTGGACCTAGGCACAAGCAGCATCGGTTGGGCGCTGGTAAACGAGGCGGAAACGGCTACGGAAACGTCATCGATTATTAAATTGGGGGTGCGGGTAAACCCTCTGACCGTTGACGAGCAGTCTAATTTTGAAAAGGGAAAGAGCATTACCACCACTGCGGATAGAACCGCTAAGCGCAGCATGCGCCGCAATTTACAGCGCTATAAACTTCGCCGCGAAAGCCTGATAGATATCCTCAGAGAGAACGGTTTTATCTCCTGCGACGGTATCTTGTCCGAAAATGGCAATCGAACAACGTTTGAAACATATAGGTTAAGAGCCAAGGCCGCGACGGAGGAAATTACGCTAGCGGAGCTTGCCCGAGTTTTGCTGATGATAAATAAGAAACGGGGCTACAAAAGCAGCCGCAAGGCAAAAAACGAGGACGAAGACGGCGCTTTAATTGATGGGATGGATGTCGCCAAG
>JAIRUL010000102.1 GCA_031254445.1 Chitinispirillales bacterium | reverse complement strand
CGCCATTCAAAGCTACCCGATTTCGCGGGGCGGTCGAGAGCCACTGTTACCGCGCAGCTTGATTCGATGAAGATTGCGTTCCGTGTCGTTGGCGATGGAAGCGTAATCCGTCACCAGACCCCGGCTGCGGGGAGCGTCATGGGGAATAGGGCCGGGGAGGTGGTCTTATTTACGGATGAGAAAGCGGCTTTTGAGGAAGGCGTGGTCAGGGTCGTGCCGGACGCGGTGGGCAAGGATTTGAGGGACGCGTTCAACATTTTCAACGCCAAGGGCATTCCGGTGTACGCGGTGGGGAACGGGACGGTGAAGAGGCAGAGCATGGGGGCTGGGGAGCTGTTGAATTCGGTTAAGGTTTGTACGCTTTACTGTGCGGACAAGAGATAGGTTTTTTTGTATTGATAATAAAAAGGAGCTTTGCGTGACGTTCGGTGAACTTTTGAGCGCCTCTGGGATAAAAGTCATAGCGAGAGGCGGGGACGGCGACCCTGCCGTCGCCGGTATTTCCTATGATTCTCGTAGTGTCAATGACGGGTTTGTCTACACGGCGATCCCCGGCATAAAGGTTCATGGCGACGCGTTTATCGGCTCGGCGGTGAAAAACGGCGCGGTTGCCGTGATTTCCGAGAACCGTCACGAAAAAATGTCAACCCCGTGGGCGGCGGTTTCCGACATCCGGTCGGCTGCCGGCGCTTTAGGCCGGGCGCTTTGGGGGATTGATATGGCGGGAATAACGGCCGTAGGCGTTACAGGCACAAACGGCAAGACGACTACGGCGTATCTATTTAAGAATCTTTTTGACCGTCTCTACGGCAAGGAATATTCGTGGATGTTCGGCACAGTTGAAAATCGTTTGGGCCTGGAAATCGTTGACGCGACTCACACCACTCCGGAGTCCGTTGACATTTTCAGGCTCATCTATAACGCGAGGATTAAGCCGAAGAGCCTTGTGACGGAGGTCTCGTCCCACGCCCTAGCGCTCAAGCGCGTCGCGGCGATGGAGTACGACGTAGCGGTGTGGACGAATTTGACGCAGGATCACCTAGATTTTCATAAGTCGATGGAAGAGTACTATACGGCTAAGAAACTGCTTTTTGTTGATTATATCAAACGGGGCGGATGCGGGGTTGTGAACGTTGACGACGAGTACGGCAAAAGGCTCTGCTCGGAACTAACGTCAACAAAAAAGTTATTGACTTACGGCAGAAGCGACGGCGCGGACGTTAGGATAACCGATTGGAAGTGCGATTGGGAGGGGACGTCGGTCGTCGTTAATTATCAAAACCGCGAATTGACATTTGCAAGCGGTCTACGCGGTTTTTTTAACGTTTATAACATGGCGGCGATGATTGCCGGCGCGCTCGCGCTTGGCGTAAACGCCGAGGTGATAACAGATGCGCTAGCGTCAACCAGCACGGTTTCGGGTAGGATGGATAAGGTTGATACCGGTGCCCCGTTCACGGTAGTCGTAGACTACGCCCACACGCCCGACGCGCTTGTCAACATCTTGAAAACATCTGCGGAACTTACCACTGGCCGGCTAATCTGCGTTTTCGGATGCGGCGGCGATAGGGACAAAACGAAGCGCCCGCTGATGGCAAAGGCGGTTGCCGAAAACTGCGATCAGGCGGTTATCACCTCCGACAACCCGCGAAGCGAGAAGCCTGCGGCGATTATCGACGACATTGTGAAGGGTATGCCGCTTGATTTTCCGCACATCGCTATAGCCGATAGGCGCCAAGCGATAAGGCACGCGTTGCGCGCCGCGCGCGTCGGCGATTGCGTGATCATCGCGGGCAAGGGCCATGAGGCGTATCAGGAGATCTGCGGCGCGCGCGGCCATTTTGACGACCGCGAAGAGGCGGTTAAAATCTACAAGGAGATGGCGGCGAACGATGCGGCATAACCACGGCGATAATCGCAGTAACAAGGCCGCGCTGACGGTCGGTTCGCTCATAGAGTGGTGCGGCGGCGCGTCCGAGCTCTCCGCTACGGCACGCAAGCGCAAGGTTAATATAGTTTGGAACGACTCGCGAAAGGTCACGGCGGCTGGCGATGTTTTTGTCGCGCTCCGCAGCGACGCCGACGACGGCCACCGCTATGTCGAATCCGCGCTCAAAAACGGCGCGGCGGCTGCCATCGTTGACAAAAAGGGGGTAGAATCAGTCCCCGAAAAATATCGCCGTAAGTGCATAGTTGTCGCCGATGCCCTAAAATCGGTGCAAAAAGCCGCGGCCCGCTACCGCAAGGAGATGGGGCTTTTAGTTATAGGCATCACCGGCTCAAACGGCAAGACTACAACGCGCAGCTTTATCTCCAAGGCTTTGCGGAGCGCGGTAAAAATAGGCGAGACGTACACGAATTGGAATAATCACATCGGTTTGCCGCAAAGCATCCTAAGGTTTGACGGCGACGAGTGGGCTGGGGTTTTAGAGATGGGCGCGAACCATGCGGGCGAGATCGCACCGCTGACAAAGATTTGCAAGCCGGATATAGCCGTCATCACAAACATCGGCTACGCCCACGTTGGGCTCTTTGGTTCTCTTGATAAGACGGCCGAGGCAAAGTTTGAGATCGCGGAGGGATTGTGCAAGGATGGGTTTATGCTGCTCAATGGCGACGACAAAAGGCTTGTTGCCGGAGCGGCTGAGCGCGGGCTTAGGCCGGTATTTTTTGGAATGTCGGCAAAGTGCGGCGTAAGGGCGCGCGACATAAGCGTAAGCGAAAAAGGCGTAAAATTTGCAGTTGATGGAAGCAAATACGAAATGTCGATGCACGGAAGGCACTTTATCTACTGCGCGCTTCCGGCGATACACATCGCCCGGAGGTGCGGGATAACGGAAGACGCTATTCAACAGGTTATATCGTCGCTCAAGCCGGTATCTCTTAGGGGGAAAGTAGAGCTTAAAAAGAACGTGAGGTTTATTGTCGATTGCTACAACGCAAACCCGTCGTCAATGAGCCATGCTATTGGATATCTATTGGATGTTACGCCGGATAAGAATAAGCGGGTCGCGGTCGTAGGCGATATGTATGAACTAGAGCAGTATACCGATAAGCTGCACGTGAAGTTGGGCGAGGAGCTTGCCAAGGCCGATGTTCAAAAAATTATCGCCGTAGGCAAGTTTTCGAGATTAGTTAAGAACGGCGCGGTTAGGGCAGGGCTATCGGCAAAAAAAGTGTTTGTGGCTCATAATGCCGAGGATGCGGTTAGTATCGGCCATTCGGTATTAAAGAGAGGCGAGACGGTGCTGATTAAGGGCTCGCGCAGCGTCGGGTTAGAGAAATTTTTTGAGAGGTATTGATGCCGACTAAGTTTGACAATATCGTAAACGAAGCGCCGTCCCGCGTCGCCGTAATCGGCGCCGCTAAGAGCGGCATTGCCGCGGCGAAGTATTTTCGTTCGCGTGGAAGCGGCGTTTTTATCAGCGACGCCTGTTCACGCGAACGCCTTGATGAGATATTGCGTGAAAATGGGTTGATTGACGGCGGCATTGAGAGCGAGGCCGGCGGGCATAGCGATAAAATTCTTGAGTGCGAACTTATCATCCTATCGCCCGGGGTACGTAGCGATATCGACGCCCTAAAATCAGCCGCGTCAAAAAGCATACCAATTTGGTCTGAAATGGAGCTCGGCTTCAGGGTATCGAAAGCTCCGTTCCTAGCGGTAACCGGATCATCGGGGAAAAGCACGACGGTATCCCTCTTAGCCTCGGCAATGGCCGGCGCGGGGTACGAAACCGTTTTGGCGGGAAATATCGGAACGCCTATAATAAGCGTAACGCCGCGGCTCTCTAAGGACGCGGTTGTAGTCGCCGAGGTGTCGAGCTTTCAGTTGGAGGCTATCGAAGCGTTCAAGCCTAAAGTCGCGGCGGTGATCAACCTCATGAAGAATCACTTAGACCGCTACGAAAGCGAGGAGGATTACTACAACGCGAAAAAACGTATTGCCGAAAATTTGACGGCAAGCGAGTATTTGGTTTTGAACGCCGATGATTCGCGCCTTTCGCAGTGGGCGCTGGAGTTTCAATCGCAAACAAAAATCGTAACGTTCCGCGCGTGCGATAATGGCGGCGGGGATTGCGTTTATTTGTCGGGTAGCGGTATTAATTATCGATTCAACGGGGCGTCGGGCGTAATTTTGGATGACGTTAATAAAATGAAAATCACCGGAAAGCATAACCATATAAACGCCTGCGCCGCCGCGGCCGTCGCGCTTGCCGCAGGGGTCGGCCCTAGGCGCATCGGCGATGGGTTGTGCGCGTTTGCCGGTTTGCCGCACCGGTTGGAACATGTGGGCGACCTCGACGGAATATCGTTTTACAACGACAGCAAGTCGACCACGGCCGAGTCGATAGAGTGCGCCGTTTGCGCGTTCGATTCTAAGGTGCACCTCATCGCCGGCGGCAAGGACAAGGGTTGCGATTTTTCCGTCATCGCCGGTTCTATCCGCAAAAACGTAAAGAGCATTATACTGATAGGGGAGGCGAAAGATAGGATGTCGGCGGAGTGGGTGGGGTTAGCCCCTATCCGCAAAACCGTCACGCTGGCGGATGCCGTAAACGCCGCATTTGAAAACGCCGCCGAGGGCGAAAAGGTTGTCTTCTCTCCGGGTTGTTCAAGTTTCGATATGTTTCGCAACTTTGAGCACCGCGGCGAGATGTTTAGGGAGGCTGTGGATCACTTAGCATCGCGGAGGGCGTGTTGACAAATATGTTGAGTAAGGGCGGAAAGATGGACATAGGGCTCTTTGTGGCTACGCTTTTGCTTTTGGGCTTAGGCATAGTTCTTGTGTACAGCTCTTCTTTCGCCGTGGCGTACGGTAAAAATATCGGCGCGAATTATTTTCTCTTTCGTCAGGTAACGCGCGCTCTTATCGCCGTAGTTCTCTTTACGTTCTTTATCAATGTCGATTATCGTTTTTTGAGCAGGTACAGCGGCCGTATATACATCGGCGCTGTTATTATGCTTGGTTGCGTGCTTTTTCTTCCGGATAGCCACGCGGTAAACGGCGCGAAGCGTTGGATAACGCTTTTGGGGGTGAGGTTTCAGGTATCTGATTTCGCGCGCATGGCGCTCATCCTCTTCCTCGCGAAGAAGTGCGGCGAAAAAGGCGCGGATTTTGACGATTGGCGTTCGCTAATATCGCATTATATACGCATAGGCATTATATGCGCCCTTGTGGTTTTGGGGCCGGATTTTTCAACGAGCGTGATAATCGCTTTCATATCGTTTGCGATGCTCTTTGTGGCGGGGGCTAAGCCGCGCCATCTGTTGTTGACGGTGGCCGCCATGCTGCCGGTCGCGGCGCTTCTTATAAAGAGCGCGGCGTATAGGATGAAGCGCGTGATTGGTTTTTTGAATATTGAAGAACAGAGCCAAGGCGCGGGGTATCAGGTGACCCAGTCGCTTGTGGGGTTAGGGCACGGCGGGCTTTTCGGCGCCGGACTTGGCAAGGGAGAACAGAAGTATTTTTACCTGCCTGAGCCGCATACTGATTTCATCCTTTCAGTTTTGGGGGAGGAGTTTGGGTTTGTCGGCGTGATATTGGTCTTTTTAATCTTTGCGTTTATCATTTACAGGGGCATGAGCATTTCTTTAAACGCCCCCGACCGCACGGGGCAGCTTATGGCGTTTGGGTTTACAATGGTGATTGCCGTGTATATGCTGATTCACGCGTCGGTAGTTACCGGCCTTGTTCCGCCGACAGGCGTTCCGATGCCGTTTTTGAGCTATGGAGGGATGAGTTTGATATTTACGATGTCGAGCATGGGTATTCTGCTTAATATTTCGAGCCATATAAGCGTTGACACGGTCTCGCTTCCAGTGGTGCCGTCCTCTCACAAGCGGAAGGCGGCGCGGGCGTGAAGCGTTTTAGGAAGTGCATACACATGGTTGGAATAGGAGGGGCGGGAATGAGTCCATTAGCGGAGGTTTTGTTGTCGCGCGGCCACATTGTGACTGGAAGCGATAAGGCTGTTTCGGAGTCCACGCGACGCTTGGAATCGCTTGGGATAGCTGTACAGTATGACCACGAGCCGAATTTGGTCGCGGGAGCCGACCTGCTTGTGTACTCGAGCGCGGTTAGGGAAGATAACCTAGAAAGAAAGTATGCTGTTGATAACGGTATTCCGGTCATAAGAAGGGCGGAGGTTCTAGGCGACATCATGCGGTCGCAGTTTACGGTGTGCATATCTGGGACGCATGGGAAAACCACTACGACGTCGCTTGTTGGGACGGTATTGACCGACGCTAAATTGTCGCCCACAGTTCTTGTCGGGGGGATGCTGCGGAGTACTGGGTCGCACGCTATTGTAGGTAGCGGCAACGTTATCGTAGCCGAGGCGGACGAGTACGATAGGTCGTTTCTAGCGATGTATCCCTCTATCGCCGTGATTACAAATATTGAGGCGGATCACTTAGATTGCTATAGGGATGTGGAGGATATAAAGGATACGTTTGTGGAGTTTAGCGACCTCGTGCCGTTTGACGGGGCGATTATCGCTTGTATCGACGATGAAGGGGTATCGGACATATTGTCGAGGATTCGCAGGAGTTTGGTTACCTACGGGACGGATAACCGAGCCGATTACCGCGCCGTCAATATAAAGTTTAGCGGCGGCAGGACGAGGTTTGACGTTTTGCACAAGGGGAATGCGCTTGGGAGCGTCTCTATAGGCATCCCTGGTATGCACAACGTTAGAAATACGCTGGCCGCGCTTGTCATCGCCAATGAGGTTGGCATAGATTTTGCCGTCGCCGCGTCGAGCGTCTCCGATTTTCAGGGCGTGAAAAGGCGGTTTGAGGTTTTGGGCAGCGTGGGCGGGGTGACGGTTGTGGATGATTACGCGCACCACCCTGGCGAGATAAGCGCGACTATCGAGGCGGCGCGCGGCCGCGGATACAAGAAGGTGGTTGCTGTATTTCAGCCGCACCTCTACAGCCGCACGCGCGATTTTATGGATCAGTTCGCCGCGTCGTTAAGCGGCGCCGATACGGTTATCGTTACAGATATTTACAAGGCGCGGGAGTTGCCGATAGAAGGCGTGCGCGCCGAAGGGATTATTGAACGCATAAAGGCGGTAAGCGGAGTTGACGCGCATTATGTCAATGATAAAAACAATGTTATCGGCGAGTTGCGCGGCAAAGTCAATGAAGGCGATTTGGTGGTATTTATGGGGGCGGGCGATATTTGGGAGGTTGCGAGGGACTTTGTCGCCGGGGTTGGGGCATAATGGTTAAACGGGCTCCAAAACGGATCGGCGCGAACCGCCAGAAACTCATAGAGGAGCGGCGCGTCCGGAGGCCGCAGATGGTAAAGCGGGCGGCGCTTAGGTTCGTGAAAATTGCGGCTGCGGTTGCGGTTCTTTGTTGCGCGGTATTTTCGATTTTTACCTATAGCCCGGCGCTTTACGCCGAAGTCACCGGGGCGGTAAAGTCGAGCAAAAAATTGCCGTCGGAGGTTAGGATAACGAATTGTTCTTTGCCGGTACAGGCGTCGCTATTGAGGGTCGTCGATTCGATTGCGCGGGTTGATTCGTTTTCTTTGTGCCGCGCCGAGGTCATAAAGGCGGCGGAGGGAATTCCTGAGGTTGAGAAAGTGCGTGTCAAAAGGGTTGGCGGGGGAGCGTCCAAAGATAAAGTAACGCAAATCGCCGTCACGGAGCGTAAACCCGTGGCCATCGTTCACAGCGGCAAGGTTTTTCTTGTTGACAAAAAGGGGGTGCGTTTTTCGCCCTGCCCGGGAACGTTTTACGATTTGCCGCTTTTAGTTTATGGCGGAAAGGCTGCGGGCGATACAGTAGACCTGAAAGTGTTTAACATGGTCAAAAAGGCCGCGCGTGTGGTTGGAGGCGCGTTTTTTCACGACATATCGCAGATTGACATAAGCAATAGCTCGGAGGTTAATTTAAGATTTGGGTCAAGCGACGCCGAGTATACGGTCGCGGCGTGTGACATAGATGGCAGGTTGGTTCATGTAAAGGAGCTGAGGGAGCGGTTTTCGGAAAGTGGATCCGAACCGGCGCGTATTGATTTGAGATACCGCGGCCTTGCCTTTACAACAATGCGTTAACTCTGGCGTTTTGGCGGTTTTAGTTTGCGAAAGATTGACAAAAAATGGCGTGTGCATTATAAACAAAGGGGTGGTATCATGGACAAAGACGTGTTTGTGGGGCTTGACATCGGGACAACGAAAGTTGCCTGCATCATCTCCGCGCTCGGAGAGAACAACGAGCTCAAGGTGGTGGGCGTGGGCAAAAGCGCCTCTTATGGATTGCGCAAGGGCGTTGTTGTGGATATAGAGAAGACGGTAAAATCCATAGAGGACGCGGTGAAAGAGGCGGAGCAGATGTCCGGCGTGGACGTTGAAGATGTTTGGGTAGGGATAGCCGGGGATCACATAAAAGCCCGAAACAGCACCGGCTCCGTCGGCATAGCCCACGAAGACCACGAGATCAGGCAGGAGGACATCGACCGCGCGGTCGATGTCGCCAAGACCGTGCAGATTCCGCAGGAGTACGAGCCGCTCCACATTATTCCGCAGGAGTTCAACGTAGACGAGTTGAAGGGGATTAAGCACCCGCTTGGGATGATAGGGGTACGGCTGACGACGCAGGTTCACATTATTACCGGGCAGGGCACGATTATTCAGAACATTACGAAGTGCGTGGAGAAAGCCGGGCTTAGGCTGAACAAGTTGGTGTTTGAGTCTTTGGCGTCGAGCTACGCCGTGCTTGACAGAGACGAAAAGGAGCTTGGCGTCGCGCTCATAGATATCGGCGGCGGCACTAGCGACATCGCCATTTACTGCGGCGAAAATATCCGCCATACTGCGGTCGTTGGGCTTGGCGGCGAGTCTGTTACCCGGGACATTTCGGTCGGCCTCAAGACTCCCCTCGATAAAGCGGAAGAGATAAAGAAGCTGCACGGGTGCGCCTATTTACCGCTCTTAAGGGGCGACGAGCGCCTCATGGTGCCCATGACCGGCGGCCGCGACGACCGCGAGATTGACAGAAGCGGGCTTGTGGGCGTTATAGAGCCGCGGGTCGAGGAGATATTAGACATTGTACTGCGGGAGATCAAAAAGACCGAGTACGTGGATATGCTTGGCGCCGGGGTAGTGCTTACCGGCGGCGGCGCGCAGATGAAAGGCATGGTGGAGAAGGCGGAGAGCGTCTTAAAGATGCCTGTTAGGATAGGTTTCCCCAAGAGTTTTGGCGGTCTTACCGACATGGTAAAATCTCCGATGTTCGCTACCGGCGTCGGGTTGTGCATGTTTGCCGCGGAGTCGAGCGCGGCGGAGAGCCTTAGGAGCGGCGGCAAGAAAAAGAGTTCTAGCGGCGAGAGCGGGTACCGCCGCGCTATTAACAAAGTGACGTCATGGTTTTCGAAAAATTTTTAGTACTTAAATAACCCTATAAGGAGAGGTGCTCATGATACGTTTTACAATGGATGAGACTTTCAACGCTGTTGCGAAGCTGAAGGTCATTGGGGTTGGCGGCGGCGGAGGCAACGCGGTTAATCGGATGGTTGAAGCGGGGCTTACCGATGTTGAGTTTATCGCGGTGAACACCGACGCCGCGGCGCTTGACAAGAGCTTGGCTAAAACGCGCGTGGCTATAGGCAAAAAACTAACCGGCGGGCTCGGCGCCGGCGCAAATCCCGACATTGGGCGCCAG